>NZ_JARFTS010000050.1:0-4813 GCF_029167175.1 Shewanella sp. A32 | reverse complement strand
GCTTCAGTCGAATGTAGGGAACACCAGCAACTTCAGTAGGCTTCAGTCGAATGTAGGGAACACCCGCGACTTCAGTAAGCTTCAGTCGAATGTAAGGAACGCCAGCAACTTCAGTAGAAGTAAATTTAATGTCGCGAACGTTTGTATTGACTGACTGAGAGCTCGAGACAGCAAAAGCAGAAACGCTGACAAAAGCTAACGCAGTTAAAAATATTCTTTTCATCATCTCTTTATCTCTCTTATGCAGTAAGTTACTCGGCTAGCGGTCAAGTTTTGACGCTGTACAAGAGAAATAAAGCAGATGTTATGCCAACTTTAATTTGACAGTTAAATCAATAATTAATTGGTTCCATTTTGTTGATCAGCGGCTTCAATACTATCAAGGCGCAAATATTCAGTAAAATCACTTTCCGAAATTGCCTTGCTGTATATAAACCCTTGTATTTCTTCACAATTAAGCGCTCGTAGGATATTGAGCTGAGCGGTTTGTTCGACACCCTCACCAACCACTGAAAGCCCCATGTTATGTGCAATTGTGATAATTGAGTCGACCATTTTTAAGTCACGATCCGATTTGTCGATATCATCCACAAAGGCTTTGTCAATTTTAAGTGTATGAATTGGAAAGCGTTTTAGATAAGAAAGCGATGAGTATCCGGTACCGAAGTCGTCTAGAGCCAAGCTGATACCCATTCGAGTCAATTGTTGCATAACTTTTATCGCTTTCTCAGGTTGTTTAATTACTGTCCCTTCAGTAATCTCCAATTCCAAATTTGCAGCTGGTAAGCGTGTTAGTCGTAAAATTGACTCTATTCGCGTTTGAAGATCCGGTAATGCAAATTGCCGTGACGATAAATTGACGGCCACCCGACCAGAAAATAGATTTTGCTCTCGCCATTTCTGCGCTGCGAAGCATGCTTTCTTGAGTACAAGATCACCTATCTCAACAATCAGGCCAGTTTCCTCTGCTAAAGGAATAAATTCTCCTGGTGGGATCATGCCATGTAGTGGGTGATTTAATCTTACTAACGCTTCCATTCCGGCGAGCTTGCCAGTACGTAAACTAATTTTAGGCTGGAAGTAAACTTCAAATAGATCGTCCTTTAATCCTTCTCGGATCAAGCTTTCGACTTCTAATTGCCTTAGCGCATTGCGGTTGAGCGATTCGGAATAAAACTGATAGCGGTTACCACCGGCTGATTTTGCATGATACATCGCGATATCGGCTTTTCTAAGCAACGCTTGCTCATTTTGTTCATCTTCAGGATACAGCACAATCCCAATGCTGACGCCAACGACAAGGCTTTCATCTGCGATAATAAAGGGTTTGTTGAATGCTTCAATTACGTCATTAGCAATTAACGCGCTGGAGCCAATATCCGGGTTTTTATCTACTAAAATTGCAAATTCATCGCCACCTAATCGATAGAGACTTGTATGTTTAGGAATAATATTAGCGATTCGTGAGGCAACCAAACAAAGCAATTCATCCCCAACTTGATGGCCAAGTGAGTCATTAATCTTCTTAAAGTTGTCCAGATCAAGGATCATTAATGTATGGTGATGGTCTTTTTTCACCAAGTTTTCGAGTGTCACTTGCAGGTTTGAACGGTTAGGTAATCCAGTGAGCAGATCATTGTTAGTGAGACGTCGTAATTCCTCTTCTTGTTGTTTTCGATGCGAGATGTCGGAAAATACCCCGACATAATGAGTTAATACCCCTTGCTCATCATAAATCGCGTCAATGGTCAACTCCATCAGGAATATCGAATTGTCTCCTCGAATAGCTTCAATTTCGGTGTTCCACTGCCCCTGTTGTCTTAAAAGTTGTTTTATTTGCTTATTATAATCATCCGAATAACGGCTAAAATGTATAGTTGTACCAATAGTCTTTTCTCTTGTACTACGGGTAATATCACAGGCGGCTTCGTTAAGCTCTACAAATTGAAATTCGGTGTCTAAAATAAACACACCTTCAGAGATATTTTCTATCGCTCTTTCAAAAAGTCTTAACTGTTCTTCAGCTGTTTTAAAACTACTGATATTTTTGATGGTTCCGGTCATACGCGTAGCATGATCTTTATCGTCACGCTCAACAATTTTGGCTCTATCGAGGATCCATAACCATTCACCTGTTTTGCTTCTTACTCGGTAAGTTGCTTCGAAATGATCGGTTTCTCCGTAAAAGTGTTTATTCAGTGCTTCACGTACACGTTCTTGATCCTGAGGATGAATATTACTTTCTTCACCCTCTTTACCTGAGCGTTGGCCATCTCTAGGGAATTCTAATGCTCCCCATATATTTGAACGGAAAATTTTTCCAGATTCTATATCCCAGTCCCACATCTCATCGCCGCTTCCCCACAAAGAAAGTTTCAGACGTTCTTCACTTAAAGCAATTTGTCTTTGCGTCTCTCTTTTCTTTAGAAATGCTTTTAGTAACATAAATAAAATTAGAGATGCTGTAAGAAAGTAAGCTGCTTTTGAATAGATTGAAAGCCACCACGGGGGGGTTACTTCGATATTTAATGAAGTAATATTACCTTTTTCAAGAGTTAAAGGATTTGTGGCATAGATGCTAAATACATAATTACCAGGTGATAAATTTGTATATGTTGCTGAATTTATCCCTTTTGATGAAATCCAAGAATCGGATAGGCCTTTTAATTTATAGTTGTATTCTATATCTTTTTTACTTATATCAATATTCGGAGAGGCGAATGTAAGCGTAAATGGGTAGTCTGTATACTTTAATTTTATTTTGTTGGTTTTGGATATTGGTTTTTTTAATATTTCGCTTCCAACTTTTTCAGGTAAGTTAAATATTAATAGATTGTCAATTATTGTTGGTAATTTTGATTTGTTATGCTTTTTGATATAATCAATTACCTTATCAGTATCTATATAGCTAACACCTTCATTTCCCCCTAAAAGAAATCCGCCGTTATAGCTAATTATACCTTGGGTATTATATTCTGATTGTGAACCATAATTTGTGTTTAATAATATTTTTGAATTGTTTTTACGATCTATTAATACGACCTCTTTAATTGATGATGCTACTATAAGATCATTTTTTGTTAATATGGAAAATATTGGTTTTTTTGTTTGATCAAATATTCTAGTTACATTTCCACTGTTTTGAGTTTTATAAATCCCAGAACGTGTTCCAAAAAATATTTCAGAATTCTTATTTGTTATACAAAAAACAATGTCATTATTAAAAATATTTTTTACGTTATCGTTTGTGACGATGAATAAACCATCCTGACTGGCGACATAGGTATCATTATTATCCGGTAAAATATCAAATATTGGATTTTGCATGGAGATTTGAGTTTTTTTCTCAACATCTCCAGATTTAGCATCCAACTTGTATAATAACCCATATGCTGTTCCTACATAAATAGAATTTGAAAATACTTTAATTGCTGATATGGGTTCGTTTATTATTGAATCAATTTTATTATCCGTTATATTTATTTTTTTTAATCCACTTTTTTCACCAATGTATAAGTTATTATTTACAATAACTGCTGATTTCGCACCAATGTCATCTGCATTATATGTTGATATTTTCTTTAAGTTTTTATCGTAAACATAAATTGATTTTGAATTTCCAGTTATAACAATTTTGTTTTCATTATTTTTTATTGACCAAACTGGATTTTTATTATTCCTAAGTATTTTTATAAGGTTTTTTGATTCTCTAATGTAGATAAATCCATTGCTTACATTAGATATTAATATTCCATTTTTTAGTTTCTTGTATAATATTAAATTCGATGATGAAACATTGGCTATAGAACCAATCAATGTTAATAATTTTTCATTACTTACGCTGTAAAAAGTATTATCATGAGTCACATATATTTCATCTTTATCACTAAATATATGTTCGAAAGTTAACTCTGAAAATTTTGTAAGATGATCATTGCTAACACTGTATAATAAATTATTTTTTAAAATATAAACATTATCTTTTGTGCAGGATATGCTTGTTACATTATTTGCAATAATATTTCCGTTGTAAATTAGTTTGTTCCCATATGTTATGATATAGACATTATTATTATAGAATGTTATATTTTTTATGTCAGAGTTTTTGATATTTACATTGAATTTATTTATTTTATATTCTTTATCTATTTTATATTTTGAAGTATCTGTTATAAGTATTATGCTGTTGGGAGATTTGCTTATATTTAATATATTTTCATTTATTCCAAAGCTAGTAAATTTTTCTGTGTTTTTGTCAAAAAAATATAAATCTTCATCTGTAGCTACAAATAATTTATCAAAATCACTTGAATATAAAACTGCTTTTATATAAGAACTCTTTAATCTGGAGTCCTCACTAGCATAGTACCCTTTGAAGTCCTTTCCATCAAAACGATTTAGTCCATTTAATGTTCCGATCCAGATGTAGCCATCATCATCCTCAGTAATTGAGGTAACAGTACTTTGTGACAACCCATCAGAAACACCATAACTGTCATAACTAAGCAATACGTCGGGATGGAACGGTATTTCTTCCACATTTTCGTCGGCGCGGCACGTTGCTGTCAGAAACAATGAGATCAGGGTGAATAGACACAGCAACTTTGAAAGTGAATTTTCAGGCATAATGTAATCTTTTATAGTGGATGCCAAGTCTCTGAAAGTTAACTCTTTCAGAAAGTAAAGTGTTTGTCAAAGTTTAACTTTTTCATGACACTATTTTGATGCTATCGGCGATACTAAATAGCTGTTCCGAAGTGTAGATCACCTGCGAAGGGAACTCAGTGTGAAATGAGCGATCAGATAAGTCGCC
>NZ_JARFTS010000004.1:0-209114 GCF_029167175.1 Shewanella sp. A32 | reverse complement strand
CCCAATCAGGTGCACAATAGAAAAGGCCAGCTACGGGAGCTGGCCTAAAAACTGTCAACCTATCTTAGGACGGGACAGTAACTGGTGGGTCTGATTCGACGACGTTTGCGGCAGGCATCCAGGATCTGGCGCTTGTGTATCTCATCAGCATCATGCCAGGCGAGGATTTCCGATAAGGTTCTGCCACACCCCAGGCAAATATCTTGCTCATCAAGACAGCAATTTCTGACACAGGGGGAAGCAGGCGTTGCCGTATCCGATGCAGCTGACCAGGAGGCCTTACCCTTAATCATCAAGCGTTGCCTTCCACTTAGTGTTCCTGTTTGAAGTAACTGGGCTGGTGTAATTCAGCGACTTCTATCGATACACAACCCACCGCGCCAACAAAGGCAGAGAGCCCTTGCCCGATACTCTGTGTCAATTGTTGCTTTTGTTCATCGGTTCGCCCCGGCATGATACTTACCCGAATATGAATAAAAGAGCCAGTGCTGGCGTCGCTTTCACCTAGCACAAAGTCTTCACAAGCATAGGCACGACTTTTGACAGCTTTCGGATTAAATAACCCAGTCGCGATCGCGCCTTGATGAGCGGCATGAACCAAAGTGTTGACATCAAGCTGCTCGCGCAGCGGTGCCGCATATTCAATGACGATGTGTGGCAAGTTGCTCTCCTTTATCTGTTATCCTAAAAATAGCGCATTCAGCAGACCAATAACACCGCCAAAGACGCCGCCCCAGACTACCAGCCATCCCAGATGGCGACGGATCATCGTCTGCACCATCTCTTTTACCATTTTTGGGGTGAGTTCTTCTAACCTTTGGGCCACAATCTGTTGAATTTGACCTCGCATATCTGCCATTACCCCTGGCTTCTCTAACTCCTGTCGCAACAACTCAGTGAACTGTTCGCTGTCAGCGATCTCTTTTAACGACTGCTGCATCTTTTCGATAAACGGGGCTTTCATTGGCATTAAGGCATCGGTTCCGCCAAACATCGATAACATACCGCCAAATGACGACTGTGCAACGGTACTAACGAGCGCATCAAATGCCGGTGCTAAATCGAGTTTACCCAGCAATCCTTTAACATCGAGCAAGGGGGTATCGGATTTTCTGGAGAGAAACTTATCAATATTGGCTTCAGTGAAAAACTGCTCCATCATCAAATCGGCAATGGCCTGCTTAAACGCTTCAAAGCGTGCTGGAATGACACCTGAACCGTAAAGCCCAGGCACCTTTTCAAACAACATGTACACCGCCAGCCAATTAGTCATCGCCCCCGATAAGGCGAATATACCGATGTTCCAAATAATATGGTTACCAGAAACAGCGCCGATCCCCACCAGTAACAACGCCAGCAAATTGGTAACGACACTCATATTCCAGTTGTCAGATCCTGCCTGTAACTGCTTCAACTTCAACACTCCTGAATGACAAAACTTAGTAATGTTAGCAACTGCACTAAACTGTTAAAAGAGCCTTAATCTGATATGCCACAGTTAATCTATGCATTGCTTTACATAAGGTTAAATACCACTGACACCATAAACGCAGTACAATGATCAAGTTAACATTTTTTAGTTTTAGATAGTTCAGGGAACTCACATGATAGTGTCCAGACTCCAAGGAATGACCGCCGCTTACAATAAAGCGCCACGGTCAATGCGGATCTCCTTTTGGCTGTTAGCCTGCTACTTGTTATATGCATTACTGTTAGGTCTGATAACGCCCGCCATTGTCCGCTCAGTCGCACCGGATAAAATGACTCAATTACTGGGACGGCAAGTCGCACTCAAACAGCTTCATATTAATCCGTTCCTGTTAAAAGTGAGACTGGAAGACTTTGCAATTGCTGGAAAAGCAGGTGAACAACCGCTGCTGTCATTGAGCCATGCAGAATTGGAATTCAATTTCTGGCAATCGGTATTCAATCGGGCCTGGTGTGTCGATCATCTGCAGCTTGATGGATTACAGAGCCAAGTTGCACGCACCACTGATACAAAAGGTAATATCGTTTTTAACTTTGACGACATTGTAGCCAGGTTACAGTCTCCGGAAACGAAAGAAGCCGCCACAGAGCCAACCCACCAACCCCTTCCTGATTTCCGGATCAAATCTCTGACTTTGGCACAAAGCCGCTTTGCGTTTTCAGATGCAACAGCCAACATCACTCTGAGTTATCACGATATCAACTTTACCCTGAATAACTTTGGTACTCGAAACGCTGTCTCAAAAGACGAAATGGTTGCCACAAAACCCAATCAATACCAGATGTCACTAAGCGGGCAAGATAACGGTACCTTAGTCGCAGACGGCCAGCTGTTATTACAGCCGTTGCAGGTTGACGGCAACTTGCAACTGAATAACATCACGCTACCACCATTCTGGGGTTATGTGCAGCCTATGCTCAAAGCGAAGCTGACTGAAGGTGCTATCTCGCTCAAAACCCATTATCTGGTGTCACAACAGCCCGATAAGCCGCTGACTTATGCGGTTGATAACACCTATGTTACCGTGAACAAATTACAATTTGCCGACGGCGATAACCCGGTAATCAAACTGCCAAAACTCAATGTTGGGGAAATCACGTTAACCAGCGAACAGCAGCACGTCAACGTCGCCGACGTTACGGTGGATGGCCTATGGATCAATAGTCGTTTCGATCAACATGGCCTGGCATTGGCACCATTATTTACGCCGACCTCGTCAACGAAAACTGAAGAATCTGCGGCTACTGCAGTTAATAAAGAAGACGCGTCCACATCGAAATGGCTAATTAAACTAGCCGCATTTAACCTTAAAAATGCCGATGTTAATGTACACGAGCAACAAATAAGTAAAGGTGTGGATTGGCGCGTATATCCGTTAACGGTAAAAACTGGCAGCATTGACAGTGAGTTATCAGCACCGCTTAACTACCAGATTTCGTTGGATATATCTCAGAGCAATGCCAAGGGTAGCGGCGGTAATTTTAGCAGTGAAGGCAGTATCAACCTCGCCAGCAAACAGGCGAGCGGCAAGCTGACATTGAGTAATCTGTTGCTGAGTCAGTTCCAGCCATACCTGTCACATTATCTGAATATCGAATTACCCAAAGGCCAGGTAAGCAGTGCCGGGGACTTCAGTGCAGATGCGGATGGACATGCGAGTTACAAGGGTAATGTTGATGTCAGTGATCTCGAAATCAAAGATCTGCAACAACGCCGGCCTTTGCTAAAGTGGCAACAACTCACCATTGATTCGTTAGATTTTGACGCTGGCAAGAAACAATTGCTGCTTGGTAATGTCACGCTCGATAAACCTTATGCCAAAGTGACAATTAACGAAGATCGTAGCACCAATATCGGTGAACTCGTGGTCAAACAAGCGTCGGACAAAATGGCCGACACCCAAACGACAACTGCTAAAACCAAACCAGCGCCAGAAGCGACCAATGACGGCAAGACAGAACAACCGTTTAAAGTAACTGTCGCCAGCATTAACTTTAACAACGGTTCCGCATTTTTTGCCGACAACTCACTGACGCCTAACTTTGCGACGGGAATTGAACAACTCCACGGTAAAATCAGTAGTCTGTCCTCTATTCCGGGAACCAAAGCGACCGTAGATATTGCGGGCAAAATCGATCGTTATGCCCCGATGACCCTAAAAGGGGAAATAAATCCACTTTTGAAACAACCGTACTTAAATTTGGATTTGTTATTCAAAAGCGTCGAACTGACAACGGTTAACCCCTACTCCGGTACTTATGCAGGTTATTACATCGATAAAGGGCAGTTAACGCTGGCTCTGAATTATCAGTTAGAAAACAATCACCTCAATGGTAATAACCATGTTGTCATTGATCAATTGAAACTCGGGAAACCTACAGACTCAAAACTCGCTACAAGTTTGCCCGTCACGCTGGCAATAGCGCTGCTACAGGATCGGCATGGAGTCATTGATCTCGGTTTACCGGTCTCAGGTGACCTAGATAATCCCGATTTCAGTTTTGGCGGGGTCCTGCTTACGGTGTTAACTAATGTGATCACTAAAGCAGTGACAGCTCCCTTCTCCTTCCTTGCCGGATTAATCAGCAGTGATGAGGAACTCAATCTGGTGGCCTTTGATGCAGGTTCCTCGAAGCTGAGCAAAGCCGAACAGGACAAATTGCAAAAGCTTGCCTCTGCACTTGCTGATCGGCCCAAACTGACACTGAGTATTGAAGCCTCAGTTGATCCACAGCCAGATAGTCAGGTGTTAGCAGAACGCAGATTGCAACGACAATTACTGCAACAGAGTGGCTTAGATAATTTACCTGACGATTTTAGTGCTAGCCGGATCCCCGCATCAGGGAAACTGACAGATGCGTTGTTAGCATTGTATCAAAAGCAATTTAATATCGACCCCACCATCGAAAAAGCAAAAGCGGAGAAGGCTGCTACTGACGATAAAGGCAAGGTTGACACAAATAAGCTGACCACGCTGTGGCACATCGGTCTCTATAATCAGCTGTTAAATGCCGAGACTATCACTGACGCTGACCTAGGAAATCTGGCGCAACGTCGTAGTCAGTCAGTTAAAGCATTTTTAGTCGACAATGCAGCAGTTGCTCCTGAGCGGGTATTTTTATTAGACAGTAAAACCAAACTGAATAGATCCAAAGCTGAGGCACAGTTGAGTCTTAGTGCAAATTAACCGTAGGAGAACCACTAGTGGCGGATGTTAAGTCAGAAGCAATGTCGTATCAATATGTGGGCTTTGGGGAACGCTTTGCCGCAACCATGATAGATGTTCTGTTGCTACTGATAATAACGCTGCCACTCAGTATCTGGATATACGGTGACAAGCTGGTATCAGATACCAGCTTGATCCATGGCCCCGCAGATATCATCATCAACTATCTGGTGCCACCACTGTTAGTGCTACTGTTCTGGAAATACCGTTCAGCGACACCGGGAAAAATGTTGATTAAGGCTACAATCGTGGATGCCGAGAGTCTTAAAAAACCCTCAATGCGCCAATGGATTATCCGATATCTGGGCTATATTCCGGCAATGTTACCGTTATGCCTGGGTTTAGCATGGGTCGCATTCGATCCCCGAAAACAAGGATGGCATGACAAACTGGCAGGTACAGTTGTCATAAAGCATATAGGGTATTGAACCTTACCCATTTTTAAATCTCATATAAAGATACACGTTTTAAAAGGAATTCTTCATTTATGCGCCCGTTGCTGTTGCTTGCTACGCCATTAATACTTTGCGCTTGTTCTTCTGAACCCGATCCACAGGCATTAGCAGGAAAGCTGACTGACAGTTTTCAGACTGAGATAAAAAGTGATGGCATGAAGCTGTTTACCTACAGTATTGAAACTATTGACCGTCACCGTAATCAGCAACAACGGCGAGCAATGAACGATGATAGACAACAATCCTCAACTGGCATGCCCGACAGACAAAGGACCAGGCAACCACAGGATAATATGGGCAATCAACAAATCAATCGTAGCTCACGCCGCAGTGATTCCGAGAACAAACAGATGACACAAGAACTGGAGTTCGGACTAAAAAAAACATTGGAAGCCAATCAATATTGTCGTGACGGCTATTATGAGCTTGAACGGTTGGTATTGAATGACCGGGCAGAATTACGCGGCGAGTGCCATGAAGGCGCGACCGATAAAGATATCCAACATTTTGGCTATGGGAAATTCACTTCTCAGAAAACAGAATAGAGTGAATACGTTATATAAAAAATAGGAAAATCGTTTAAATTTTTATTGGTAATCAAGCGGCGGGAAATTAAAGTCCGGTTATAAATATTCAATTTATTTTAATAGCAGCCTTAGTCACTCTGATAATCGGTAATAAATAAACCATTTGGGAATAAAAAAACGCGGCATTTTTGCCGCGTCTTTTTCGAATTTCTATAATAGAAATTATATTAGCTGATTACAGTTACGTTTTCAGCTTGTGGACCTTTCTGGCCCTGAGTAACGGTGAAAGAAACTTTCTGACCTTCGTCCAGAGTTTTGAAACCTTCAGAGTTGATAGCACGGAAGTGTACGAATACGTCTGGACCTGATTCCTGAGCGATGAAGCCGAAACCTTTGTCAGCGTTAAACCATTTAACAACACCAGTTACTTGAGACATAGTCTTAATCCTGTAACAAAAACAATACATAAGCCTTAACGGCGGTGGAGCTGAAAATGCCGGTATTATTTATGCTAACAGGACGAACAAGTCGTTTTGAACACATAAAAATAAGCCCAACTTTCAAGCCTCCATGACTATAAATCATTCCCTAAAGAAGTCAACTGACTTCGTAAATAGAGCATTAAAATCTGCGCCATAAAGCTAAATTTAAATTTCTCAATACGACTTTATGCTTATATATGCCGCTTAAACAGCTCAATACAAAAATCCAGTTCACAATTGACACCGAGCGCTTCCATTTGAGCTATCTGTTCCGCAGTAAATTTCCACAAATATGGGGTCATCTGTAAAAAGCTACGGCTACACTCTCCTGCTGGCGTATGCAGCATCCATTGCAGTCGTTCCTGATGTTGCAATACAAAACCCGGTATTTTCCCTTCACTTAGAGGATGTTCTCTCGGAGCATCATAGATGATCTCTTTTAATGCGTAATGATGCATTGGCCCTGCCGTCACACTCAGGTAATAGCCGCCAGGTCGACAAACTCTAACGAGTTCAGTTGCTGCGGCAGGGGCGAAAATCTTAAGCAGCAGATCAAAACTATTGTCGGCAAAAGGCATATCAAAAGCACTTGCAACACAAAACTGCAAATTTGCATAACGCTTTGCGGCATAACGAATGGCTGTTTTTGAAATATCCATGCCCTGCAGATTGGCATTGGTAGCACTTTGTAACCGCTGGCTGTAATACCCCTCACCACAACCCACATCGAGGATATCCGGACAGATGAGCCCCAAGTCTTTAGCTAAAGCATTAATACGATCACTTAACGGCTGATAATAGCCAGCATCGAGGAAAACTCGACGGGCAGTCATCATCTGCTGATTATCACCGGGATCGAGTGACCGCTTTTTATTAACCGGCAGCAGATTGACGTAACCTTCCTTCGCCACATCAAAGCAATGGCGCTGTTCGCAGCGCCATTGCTTATTATCTAGGACTAACGCCTTACGGCAGATAGGACATTCATAATTCATTTTATTCTCTCAGGTTAACGATCAGTGTTCGCTGTCGTCACCAGCAAGCGCCTTCACCATTGCCGTCAACTCAGGAGGCGCCAATAATTCATAACATTCGAGTATACGTTGTAGTTGGTCATCGCCTATCTGGTTAGCACTATAGCGATAGCTGTGACGACTCAACGCCTGGTTATAACAATGCACCAACCATTGCCGTTTTTGTTCCAACTGATCTTGCAATTGCAACAATGTTTCCACATCATCTGGTAACAATTCCAATGCAAATCGGCGTTGGTAACTTTTGAGTCGATAACTCGCCTGCAAAAGTTCAGCGAGTTGTACTGCCAGCTCTACCGCTCCCGCGTTGAAATCTGGGGCTACCGCTAATACAGCCCTTGCTTGCTGTATGGGCTGTGGTTGCTTGAAAAGACGCTGATCAGCCTCAAGTGCTATCAACTGAAATGCCTCAGTCTCTAGGGAGAAACAAATATTGTCAGTAGTTTGCAGATACAAGGTAATCCCTTGTCGTAACTCAGCGATGGCAACCGTATTACTTTTTCCGGGAATCGTATAAAGTCTTATCCCCTGACCAAAGGTTCTGACCATCGCATCAGTTTTCATCTGTTGGCGATCGTCAGACAGTAATGTTTGCTGCAAAAAAGGTTGAGTGCGTAGCAGGCTGCTAACGCCATTTCCCGCATTTTCCCCAACGACCCACTCCAATATCGGAAGACTTGACAGTTCCAGCAACACAAAATCACTAAACTTCGCTGGGACTTTCAGCTCGAGTCGCTGAGGACCCGAGGTCACTATTGCAGAGGCAGACGCAAAATACTGACTTAACATACCCATTACCCATGGAAACAACGTTTGTCCACCTGACACTGTCGTCCGGCAAGCACCATTGTAATGTTTAATTGTTAATGGATCATCCGGTAACAACTAAACATTTAGGCGCGTTCATACCTGTCGCCTATATACCTTGAAATCAGTCTGTTGGCGTCAGTAAAAAGCATCGGTATCCACTAAAAATGTTTTAACCGCCTTAATCGAAGTTAGATGATATACATGCTTGCTACTGGCAGCATCATTAACAAACTTACGATAGGCAGGGGAGAGTTTTTTGTGACACAACCATAAAACACGGGAGCTATTAATTGACCCTTTCAAAATCGGACTAAGTTCTGACCATCCTTCAGGATTAATAAAAATGCCTTTGAACAATCGCTTAGTGACCCAAAGAAAATGCCATACAAGCGGTAGGTCGATGTAAATTAACGTGTCGGCTGCGGCAAACCTTTCCCATGCAGATTGCATACAGCCAAAACCATCGATAATCCACGTATCCTGTTTGAGCAGTTCAGCATGAAGTTTTAAATACTCTTTATGAGATATTTCCTCACCACCAGGAAGATACTGAATTTTATCAAGCGCATAAAGCGGTAATTGCGTGACTTGAGCCAACTGCCTGGCCAGGTTGACTTCCCTCCCCCAGCATTTCCAAATATCGCTACTTTTTTCATAAGGCCTTCTAAGCGTATCGGTACCTAAGAGGCGAAAAATTAAAACCCGCCTCTACGGCGGGCTTACGATCCAGTGACACACCAAAACCCACCATTCCCTACGGAATGATGGTAATAATACTGAAAAACTGATCCGGTATTTTTGTTTGTATGACATGGTAATGGTGCCTATTAGATGACAAAGTCAACCATTAGTTTGTGTCTTCCCTTTCCTTTGACTGAAAGTCATCAACGCTTGGGGCATTTTTCTAACCATGAACCGCCCAGACAGCACTCAATACGAACAAGAAATTTATGGGTGAAGCGTGGTATGCTGCAACCACAAAGACTGCACCATACCGCCAACCGCGATTTAGTGCCGTTCAAAAATTTGAGGCAAATGAGATGAGTAATCGATAGCGGTTTATAAAGCCGCAGCCAGAAATCACGCTTTCTCATAAAGCTAATAGATACATATAGATAAATGATCAAATAAAAGGATTTTATCCGCAATGAAAGAACAGATGCCGGCCACAATTTACTGGCACGATTATGAAACCTTTGGCGCAGACCCTTCTCGTGACAGGCCAGCACAGTTTGCCGGTATTCGCACGGATCTGGAGCTTAATATCGTTGGCGAACCTGATACGTTTTATTGCCGACTCGCTGAAGACTATCTACCAGCTCCAGAAGCTATTCTCATTACAGGCATAACACCACAATTAGCCAATAGTAAAGGGATGGTAGAAACCGAATTTATGGCGCGTATCAATGAAATATTCAGCGTGCCCAATACCTGTGTTGCCGGATACAATTCGCTGCGTTTTGACGATGAAATCACTCGCTATGGCTTTTACCGAAACTTTATCGATCCTTATGCCAGAGAATGGCGTAATGGTAATTCCCGTTGGGATATTATCGATTTAGTTCGTGCCTGTTATGCGTTACGACCAGATGGCATTAACTGGCCAGAGCGAGAGGATGGAAGCCCCAGCTTCAAACTTGAACATCTGACACTCGCAAATGGCCTAGGTCATGAAAAGGCACACGATGCGATGTCAGATGTTTACGCCACGATCAGCCTGGCACGGCTGATTCGTGAGCATCAACCAAGGTTATTCCAGTATTATTTTGATTTACGCAAAAAGCAGGCGGTAGCAGATCTCGTTGATGTACTGAACATGACGCCCTTGGTGCATGTCAGTTCAAAGATCCCAGCCAGCCAAGGATGTACTACATTAATGGCACCGATAGCCTACCATCCAGTTAATCGTAATGCCGTTATCTGTATTAATCTCAATATGGATATTAGCCCGCTACTGGAATTGGATGTCGATGAACTCCGTCGCCGAATGTATACGGCTCGGGAAGATTTAGCACCAGACGAACTACCGGTGCCGATAAAACTCATCCACTTAAACAAATGTCCGTTTATTGCACCAGCCAAAACCTTGCCAGATGATCGTGCCATTGCATTAAATATCAACAAAGATTTTGCACGCGAGCAATTTCGAAAATTGCGGCAAACACCGGAACTCAGACAGAAATTGGTAGCACTGTTTGAAGATGAAACTCATGCCGAGATAGCTGACCCAGATCGTATGCTTTACAGCGGTGGTTTCTTCTCTGATGCCGATCGCAACAAAATGGAGATTATCCGTAATACTGCACCACAGAATCTCGCCGCACTTGAGTTGCAGTTTGACGATGCCAGATTACCGGAAATGCTGTTTCGCTACCGGGCGCGTAATTACCCAGCACTGTTGGATTACCAGGAAAGTTTACGTTGGCGGGAATTTTGTAAGCAGCGTTTGAGCGACCCTGATTACATTATCAGGCTGGAAAATCTGCTGGAAGAAACCGCTGCAAATGAAAGCAAACAGCAATTGCTGAAATCACTGGTGCTTTACCTGCAATCACTTTAGCTGCATCATTCGTGATCCGCTCACCAACAGGAAAGACGGATGCAAGATAGATTTCTCAATAGTCTGCAACAGTTGCCGTCATCATTGAGCACTGTGCTGGTGCCTTTGCTCGGGAAAGACTTTGCTGGACATTTCGATGCTCAGCAATTGGCGCATTTGCAGCATGCAAGTGGTATGGATGAATCCCAGTTACTTTCGGCATTGCTTCCTATTGCCGCCGCGATGTCACTGGCACCTGTGAGTGATTTTTATGTCGGTGCCATTGCCAAAGGTCAAAGCGGCGCGGTTTATATGGGTGCCAATATGGAATTGGCCGGTGAAGCGTTATGTCATTCGGTTCACGCCGAACAAAATGCGATTAGTCACGCTTGGTTATGTGGTGAAGTACAAGTGACTGATATCTGGGTAAATGCCAGCCCTTGTGGCCACTGCCGACAGTTTATGAACGAATTGGTTGCAGGCGGCAATATCTGCATTCACTTGCCACAACAGCCCCCCGCGACGCTGACACATTATCTGCCTTATGGCTTCGGTCCGAAAGATCTGGGCGTTGTTTTGCCCTTGCTCGCAAAACAGCAAATCGAGTTGACGCTAGAAAGTAGTGACCCAATGGTTATCGAAGGGCTTGATCATGCGAGCCTCAGTTATGCACCTTACAGCCAGAGTTACAGTGCCGTAGTGCTGGAGATGGTTGACGGTGTCACTTTCTGTGGCCGTTATGCTGAAAATGCCGCGTTTAACCCTTCAATGATGCCGATGCAAATGGCGTTAGCGAGTCTTATTCGCCACAATCGAGACTTCTCCGATATCAAACGCGCGATGTTACTGGAATCTTCTGCCGGGAAATTATCACTAGTGGATATGAGCATGGATGCGCTGCATGCAGTCGCCAATGTAGAACTGGAATATGTAGTAGTCGCGCCACTTTAACCGTAATCAGAAAGAGGGCTACAAAATGCAGCCCCCAGATTACAAAGCGATTATTTTTCCTGACATTTTTGCTGGCGGGCCATCAGGCTGGAAGTATCCCAACGATTTCCGCCCATGGCCTGCACTTCTGCGTAAAATTGATCAACCATCGCTGTCAGCGGTAATGTGGAACCGTTGCGACGCGCTTCATTTAGCGCAATGCCTAAATCTTTACGCATCCAATCCACTGCAAAACCGAAATCATATTGGCCTTTTAACATGGTCTGGTAACGATTTTCCATCTGCCAGCTTTGGGCGGCGCCTTTGCTGATGACGTCAACGACCTTTTCACCATCTAATCCAGCGTTTTTTGCAAAGCTTAAGGCTTCAGCTAACCCTTGCACCACTCCGGCAATACAGATTTGATTTACCATCTTAGCCAGTTGACCCGCTCCTGTATCACCAATCAATTCAGCACTGCGAGCATAAGCACTCATGACGGGCTTTACAGCGGCAAATACATTGGCATCACCACCGACCATTACAGTCAGCACACCCTTTTCAGCCCCTGCCTGTCCGCCAGAAACCGGCGCATCTAGAAAGGCAATACCATTAGCCGCCAAGGTGACAGACAACTCACGAGCGACATCAGCCGAAGCCGTTGTGTGATCAACAAATACGGCACCTTGACTCAAGCCATGAATAGCGCCATCGGCTCCAACAACAACTTGTCGCAAATCATCATCATTGCCAACACAACAAAATACGATGTCCTGCCCCTCTGCTGCATCCTTAGGTGTTGCGCAACAACGGCCACCATACTCGCTTACCCATGCCTGCGCCTTAGCAGCTGTTCTGTTATAGACAGTGACCTCATGCCCTTGTTTGAGCAAATGGCCGGCCATGGGATATCCCATAACTCCCAAACCTAAAAATGCAACTTTGGCCATTGTATTTCCTTAGTTTAATGATTTATAAGCACTAAACGGACAATGATAAAATCATTGTCCGATATAGGTTAGTAAAAGTGTGTAACGCATTGTGCCACGACGACCAGCAGAGTGAAAGGCAAGCAGCACTTCGACTATGGATGAATATGAGCTTCCATTTCAGCGCCAATTTTTTTGCGCATTTCCACTAACTTCAACGCGGAATCCCGCAGTTCAATATCGCGCTTGGTCGTCGGGATCCATTCAGGTACTGGTGTTGGTTGGCCGCTTTCATCCACAGCAACCATAATCACGATACAATGTGTGGTCGTTTCACGCTGGCAGAATTTGGGATCACAAGCCTTAACTTCAATGCCAATGTGCATTGATGTGCGGCCGGTATAAATGACCTTGGCACACACCTCTACCATATTGCCCACTAAAATTGGTCGTACGAATCGAATGCCGCCGGCATATGCGGTAATACAATATCTACCGCTCCACCCAGCAGCACAGGCATAGGCCGCCAAGTCGATCCATTTCATCACGGCACCGCCATGCACTTTACCACCAAAGTTTACGTCTGTAGGCTCTGCCAGAAATCGCAGGGTGATCTCTCTATCTGTACCCGCCATTATGGTCCTCTCGCTGTTGTCACAGCTTCTGATTAAAACTGCCGTTGAGTGTATTCGAAAAATACATTTTAGAAAATTGTTACTGAAAACTAAGCCACTTATTGCATTAGAAAACGGCAAATTATTATGAATGTGATAAAAAAAGCGCCATGAAGGCGCTTCTTATACAGGAATCGTCGTTAAACGCGTTTCAGTAGTAGTGACCCGTTGGTGCCACCAAAACCAAATGAGTTACATAGGGCATAATCGAATTTAGCCTGGCGCGCTGTGTGCGGTACAAAATCCAAGTCACACCCTTCATCTGGGTTATCCAGATTGATAGTCGGTGGCACGGCCTGATCTTTGAGCGCTAACGCGGTGAAAATCGCTTCCACTGCGCCGGCTGCACCGAGTAGGTGTCCGGTCATGGACTTAGTGGAGCTAACCATCACTTTGTAAGCCTGTTCACCAAAAACAGACTTAACTGCCGCAGCTTCTGCTTTATCACCGGCCGGTGTTGAGGTGCCGTGAGCATTGATATAACCGATCTGCTCCAAGGCAACGCCACCATCTTTAATGGCATTGACCATCGCCAAAGCTGCGCCAGCACCGTCTGCTGGTGGAGAAGTCATATGAAATGCATCACCACTCATACCAAAGCCGTTGACCTCTGCATAAATCTTCGCGCCACGGGCCTTAGCATGTTCATATTCTTCCAGCACCATAATGCCCGCCCCATCGCCGATGACGAAACCATCACGATCTTTATCCCAAGGGCGACTAGCTGCAGTCGGATCATCATTGCGTGTAGAAAGTGCTTTCGCGGCTGAAAAGCCCCCGACCCCCAGTGGACAGGTAACGTCTTCAGCCCCGCCGGCTACCATTACGTCAGCATCACCATAGGCAATGGTACGTGCAGCGAAACCAATGTTATGTACACCGGTAGTACAAGCGGTAGTGATCGCAAAGTTAGGCCCAGTCATGCCGTATTTGATAGATAGATGACCAGCAATCATGTTGATGATGGTGCTGGGCACAAAAAACGGCGATATTTTCCGCGGACCACCTTCCATATAGGCTGTGTGATTCTGTTCAATGAGCCACATACCGCCCATACCGGCACCAATGGCAGTACCCACACGGGTAGGATCTTCCTGCGCCATATCCAGTCCAGCATCTTCAACAGCTTGAATACCTGCAGCCATACCGTACTGAATGAACAAGTCCATCTTACGGGCATCTTTTTTGGAGACATACTGTTCGGCGTCAAAATCTTTGACGGAACCGCTGATGCGTGTTGCAAAAGCACTTGCATCAAACTTGGTGATGGGAGCAATACCACTTTGTCCAGCCAACAGCGCTTTCCAGCTACTGTCGACAGTGTTGCCCACCGGCGTTACCAACCCAAGGCCGGTAATGACGACTCGACGTTTTGTCACGTTAATCACCTTTCTTTAGCGAACGAGTTGAAGAAAGAGGTGCTTTTACACCCTTGAGATAGGTTTTATCTCGAATGCCCTGTTTTACTAAGCTTAGCTCAGCGAAAAGAGCCTAAAACAAAAACAGGCGGCATATTAGCCGCCTGTTTTCAGGAATTCAGTATTACTGATTCTTGGAAACGTAATCAATCGCTGCCTGAACAGTGGTGATTTTCTCAGCTTCCTCATCAGGAATTTCGGTATCAAACTCTTCTTCCAGAGCCATAACCAATTCGACGGTGTCCAGAGAATCTGCACCGAGATCGTCAACAAAAGAAGCTGCTGGCTTAACGTCTTCTTCTTTAACGCCCAGTTGCTCTACAATGATTTTCTTTACACGTTCTTCGATGTTGCTCATTAGTTTTCTTTCCTATTCAAATTACGCACTTGCGTAAGATTGCGAGTAGTTTATTAGATTTGACCAACATTGCAAGCCCCGTTTTCGTGGTCTAACCACGATTTAAGGCCCCAATAACTGCAGATCACCACCCAATTTACGACAGTTCCCTGCAATCGCCATTAAACCATATACATCCCACCATTTACATGCAAGGTTTCCCCTGTAATGTAAGCGGCGGCATCAGAGGCCAAGAATAATACGGCATTGGCAATTTCTTGGGCCTGCCCCAAACGCTCCATCGGAACTTGGGACATGATGGCTTTTTGCTGTTCTTCTGTCAGTTCATCCGTCATGTCAGTCTGGATAAAACCAGGAGCAATAGCATTAACTGTAATTTGACGGGATGCAACCTCTTTGGCAAGAGATTTGGTAAACCCGATTAATCCAGCCTTAGCTGCTGCGTAATTTACCTGACCAGCGTTACCCATTGTTCCTACCACAGAACCAATGCTGATAATGCGACCATGGCGTTTTTTCATCATTGCCCGTAACACCGGCTTGGACAACCGGAAAAGCGAAGTGAGGTTAGTATCAATAATAGACTGCCACTCTTCATCTTTCATCCGCATCAATAAGTTATCGCGAGTGATACCGGCATTATTAACCAGAATATCAATATCCCCGGCTTTTTCTTTGATCGATGCAAATAAATTTTCAACAGATTGCAGATCTGTGACGTTCAGCACTAATCCATAGCCTTTATCACCGAGATAAGCGCTGATAGCGGCAGCACCACTATCGCTGGTGGCAGTACCAACAACAGTAGCGCCAGCTTGTGCCAGTGTGGTCGCAATGGCTTTACCAATGCCACGACTGGCACCAGTAACCAACGCAACTTTGCCAGTCAAATCAATGGCAATACTCATGAACAGCTCCTTTTATTCAGTCAGCGCCGCAATTGCAGCCGCTGTGTTAACTGCCTGAGCAGCTATCGATTTATTGATCCGTTTTGCCAGCCCAGTCAATACCTTACCAGGCCCCATTTCAACCAGTTCGGTAACACCGTCTGCGGCCATTTTTTCTACGGTTTCAGTCCAACGTACTGGATTATATAACTGGCGAATCAGGGCGTCTTTGATTGCATCAGCATCGTATGGTGAAGCAACATCAACGTTATTAATGACTTTAACCTTAGGCTCAGCAAATTTCACTTTAGCGAGAGCTTCAGCGAGCTTTTCAGCGGCAGGCTGCATGAGTGCACAGTGAGACGGAACGCTCACTGGCAACGCGACTGCCATTTTTGCACCAGCTTCCTTACAAGCTGCTGCAGCGCGCTCAACCGCATTTTTTTCACCGGCAATGACCACTTGCCCAGGACTATTGAAGTTAACCGGGCTAACAACTGAACCTTGGGCACATTCTGCGCAGATATTGGCAATAGTGTCGTTATCTAAACCAATAATCGCGTACATAGCTCCAGTCCCCGCAGGAACCGCTTGTTGCATTAGCTGACCACGCAACTCTACCAGCTTTACCGCCTCTTTGAATGGGATGACGCCCGCACATACCAAAGCGGAATACTCACCCAAACTGTGGCCGGCCATCATCTGAGGCAACGCCTTACCGCTGGCTTGATAAACGCGATATAACGCTACAGAAGCGGTCAACAATGCAGGCTGAGTTTTATCCGTTTCGTTCAAAGTTTCAGCCGGTCCTTGTTGCACCAACTGCCATAAATCATAGCCTAGCGCTTCGCTAGCTTCGGCAAACGTGTCTGCCACTACTGGGTATTGCTCTGGCAAATCGGCCAGCATTCCCACGGCCTGAGAACCTTGACCTGGGAAAACAAAAGCAACGCTGTTCATATTTATTGACCTTTTGAGTTAAAAACAGGTTGAGTATAGCTGGCAACCCATCACATACGTTTATATGACGAGATTGCCATGCTCGGAATTCGTGTTAGCAATCAAAAGCGGACTAAAGCACTGCCCCAGGCGAAGCCTGCACCGAAAGCTTCGAGTAACAGCAACTGCCCACGTTGGATGCGACCATCACGCACCGCTTCATCTAAGGCGATAGGAACTGAGGCAGCTGAAGTATTGCCATGTTTGTTGAGTGTGACCACAACTTTCTCCATGGTCATATCAAGTTTGCGAGCTGTGGCCGCAATGATGCGTAAGTTGGCTTGGTGAGGCACGAGCCAATCAATATCCGCTTTTTCAACATTATTCAGACGCAATGTTTCAGTGACAACATGAGACAACTGCGTTACCGCAACTTTAAAGACGTCATTTCCCTTCATTGTCATATAGCCCACAGCGGCTGAGGACTCTCCGACACGTGGAGGAAACGAACATTTAAGCAAATCGCCCTGACTGCCATCAGCATAAAGATGCGTAGCAATAACTCCCGGCTCATCACTACGGCCGACGACTGCTGCGCCAGCACCATCACCGAACAGGATAATGGTGCTGCGATCTTCAGGCTGACAGAAGCGGGATAATACGTCAGCGCCAATCACTAGAACCTTTTTGGCAGACCCGGCTTTCACAAATTGATCGGCAATCGATAACGCGTAAATAAAGCCTGAACACGCGGCAGCAACGTCGAAGGCAGGTACCGGAGCAATCCCAAGCATCGCCTGAATTTCACAAGCCGCCGCTGGAAACGCATTGGACGCACTGGTCGTGCCACAAATAATCAAATCGATTTCACTGGCGTCGATTCCGGCCATCTCGATGGCCTTCACTGCGGCGTTATACCCCATGGTCGCCACAGTTTCATCACCGGCAGCTATACGGCGCTCCGAAATACCCGTGCGTTCAACAATCCACTGGTCACTGGTTTCCACCATTTTTTCCAGATCCTGATTGCTACGCACCTGCGCCGGCAGATAACTGCCAGTTCCAAGAATTTTTGTATGCATAGGAGAAATCAGCTATTGATGTCTAAAAGAATCGACTCGAGACGTTGTTCTATCATCTCTGGGAGTCGACGTGTAGCTTCGGTTACTGCCAGGCAAATAGCTTGTAGAAAGGCAGTTTCGTCCGCATTACCATGGCTCTTAACCACTATTCCGCGCAATCCTATCAGACTTGCACCATTATAGTGGTCGGGGTTCATTTGTCGCAGAACCGATTGAATACTAGGCGCCAGCAATTTTGCCAGCAAACGGATGAAAAAGCCCTGTGTCAGTCCCTGCTTCAATTGATGCAGTAACAGACGGGCGATACCTTCGGAAGTTTTGAGTGTGATATTACCAACAAAGCCATCGCAAACAATGACATCGACTTTGCCACAATAGATTTCATCACCCTCAATAAATCCCTGATAATTGATCTGAGGCGTATGTGTCAGTATTTGTGCGGTCTGCTGTACCTGACCATTGCCTTTAATCTCTTCGCTGCCCACATTCAGCAAAGCCACCGAGGGATGTGGCTTTTTGGTGACGGCTTCACAAAGTACCGACCCCATGACTGCAAATTGAAACAGCGTTTCAGCATCGCAGGCGACATTGGCACCAAGATCCAATAGATACACAGGTTTATGATTGATTGTGGGTAAACAACTCACCAAAGCAGGACGATCAATCCCCGGGAGCGTTTTCAGTACAATCTTGGCGATCGCCATCAATGCACCAGTATTACCAGCACTGACACAAGCATCCGCTTGATGCTCTTTAACCAAATCAAGAGCAATACGCATGGAGCTTTGTTTACGGCAACGCAACGCAAAGGCAGGCTTATCCCCCATTTCCACAATTTCGGAAGCATGGTGGATTTCTAAACGAGAAGTTATATCTGTCCCGAATTGAGACAACAACGGCCTAATCTGGTTTTCATCACCAACCAGAATTAGTTTTAGACTTGGATATATTCTAAGTGCCTGCACAGCGGCAGGCACCGTAATACGGGGGCCATGATCGCCACCCATTGCATCCAACGCAAGCGTCAGATCTGTCATAGGACAATCAACAGCTTACTTGTTGATTACCTTTTTGCCACGGTAGAAACCGTCAGCAGTGACATGATGACGAAGATGTACTTCGCCGGTGGTTGCATCTACTGCCAGCTGAGCAGTGCCCAGTGCATCATGTGAACGACGCATACCACGCTTTGAACGGGATTTTTTATTCTGTTGAACAGCCATTGATCTGTCTCCTGGATTACTTGCTCTTCAGTTTTTCTAACACTGCAAACGGATTTGGACGACTTTGTTGAGCGTCTTCAATCTCGCCGACGGCCATATCGTTGGAACCTACATGACATGCAGCCACATCATGAGTAGGCACCAATGGCACAGCCAGGATTAATTCATCTTCAATCATAGTATGAAGACGAACTTCGCCAATTTCATCACACTCAATAGGATCGTACGCTTCCGGGAGCTCATCGACTTCTGCCTGTGTCCGACAAGGACTAAAGCAAAATTCGACCGTAACCTCCGTGGTAAACAGCGTCATACAGCGTTGACATAACAGAGTGAGCTCCGTCACAGCCTTCCCTTTCAGGTAGACTATCCCCTGTAAATCCACACCGCATTCAAGCGACACTGCCACATCGGAACAGTCGCCGGCACATAATTCGTTCAATCTTTTTAACACTTTGCCTGGTACAGTTCCCTGATAGTTCAGGCGACTGGTGGCAGCGCGAATAGGATCGATTGAAACCGGTATCTTTACTGTTTGCATAAGCAGGCGCGCATCTTATAGTTTGGAGCCTGCGGAGTCAAAGGAAAAATGGTGTTCACGTAAATAAAATCTACGTCTATAGCCTTGGCTGCCGCATACTCGAAATTGACGGAGGGAAATTTTACTCAAGCGTTAGCAGCTGTACAAGCAGCACACGCATAAAATAGAAGCAATTGGGATAAATTATCGCGATAAATTGATTATTGCCAAGCACTAAGAGAATTGCCGACAATATAGCTGTAGGTTTTTTCTTTTACTCATCTCGCACGGTTAGTTAAGCAAGGATTATTGTGTCTAATTTCTCCAGTCCCATGGCGCGTCAATTAGTGTTGGCGTCCACATCTAGTTTCCGTAAATCCCTGCTGCAAAAACTCGGATTACCCTTTATCACCTGTGCCCCGGATGTCGACGAAACGCCATTGCCAGGCGAATCTGCACAAGCGTTAGTGACAAGACTGGCACAGGCAAAAGCCACCGCTGGCGGCAAAATGCATCCTGGCTCGCTGAGCATCGGTTCAGATCAAGTGGCGGTGATTGATGGCGACATTATGGGCAAGCCATACACCGAAGCAAAAGCGTGTGACCAATTAGCACGGGCATCCGGTAAAGCCATTACCTTTTATACCGGGTTAGCACTCTATGATGACGCCACTAAAAATACTGAGGTCATGCTGGAACCCTTTACCGTACATTTTCGCCGACTCACTGATCAACAGATTGCTAACTATGTTGCTAGGGAACAACCACTTTATTGCGCCGGTAGTTTTATGTGTGAAGGCTTAGGGATAGCGTTATTTGAACGCTTAGAAGGAGACGACCCGAACGCCCTGATAGGTTTACCTCTCATTGCCCTAACCCGTCTCTTAGCCAAACATGGGATCGATGTGTTGGGATAAACTCCCCCTACTGTAGTAGCGACAGTAGGGCTAATGGTTCGTTAATGATGCCTTTGGGATTTTGAGTTTGCAGCTTTTCACGAGTGTGGGCACCATAACTCACCCCAATCGCGGCCACCCCGGCGGCATTTGCCATCTGCAGATCCAGCACCGAATCGCCTATCATCAGTGCCCGTGAAGCTGGAATGCCGGAATGTGACAGGAGTTGTTGCAGCATATCTGGATGGGGCTTACTGTGGGCTTCATCGGCACAGCGACTGTACGCAAAAAACTGATCCAATCCCGTCTGTTGCAGTGAACGATCGAGCCCCGGACGGGATTTGCCAGTCGCCACCGCCAACTGATAGTTCTGCTGCTGCAACGTACTAAGCAACTCAGTAATCCCTGCATATAAAGGTGTCGCAACATGCGCTTGCCGATGATAGTTGTCACGATAACTCTGCTGCAACAGCGCATATTCTGGCGCGGGTCGGTCCGGAAATAGTGTTTGCATCGCCTGATCCAGTGACATACCGATGATATCCCGCAATGCTGACTCAGGTGGTTCAATTAGTCCCAGGTCACTGGCAACGTGACGCAAGCAGGCCAAGATGCGACCTATGGAATCCATCAGCGTGCCATCCCAGTCAAAAACAATCAGATCGTAGTGCTTCATTTATACCACTTGGTAAATCTTGGACGGAAAATCAAACCTTGGTGAGTTTATCCAGTAATACCTGTAATTCAGCGTCCAGCGGCGCCTGAACTTCCATTACCACCTCAGTTTCTGGATGAATAAACCGTAATTGTGCTGCGTGCAGAAATAACCGGTTCAGTCCAAGAGCCCGCATACTGTCATCGAATTTCTGCTCACTGTATTTTTCATCACAGGCAATCGGATGCCCTACGTACTGACAATGCACGCGGATCTGGTGGGTGCGTCCAGTCACAGGACTTGCCTTGATAAGCGTTGTCCCGTCATAACGCTGCATAATTCTGAAATGGGTTTCTGAAGGCTTACCTTCACTGTTCACTCTGACAATCCGTTCCCCTGATGGTAAGGTGATTTTCAGTAGCGGCGCTTTAATTATCCGGTCATGACTCTGCCAGTCGCCACGGACTAGTGCCAGATAGTCCTTTTGCATCTGTTTGTTACGTAGCTGATCATGCATGTGACGTAATGCACTACGCTTTTTTGCTACCAACAACACACCGGAGGTTTCCTTATCTAGTCGATGTACCAGCTCCAAAAACTTCTGTTGTGGCCGCAACGATCTTAAGGCTTCAATGACCCCGTAATCGACGCCACTACCACCATGTACTGCAATGCCCGCAGGCTTATTCAGCACCAGAATGTGTTTGTCTTCGAAAAGAATACGCTCTTCCAGTTGCGATACACGATGCAGATTGGCCGACGGGGCCTGACGTGGATTGTCTTCACTCACTCTGACGGGAGGAATACGCACTTCATCACCGATATTCAATTTGAATTCAGGCTTAATACGCTTTTTATTAACACGCACTTCGCCCTTACGGACGATGCGATAAATCATGCTCTTGGGAACGCCTTTGAGCTTAGATAACAGAAAATTGTCAACGCGTTGGCCGGCGTTGTCTTCATCTATTGTGAGCAGTTGTACCTGCCTGGCGATGGATTCTTGATTATTCATAACACTTACAAGAGAAAAGAAAGCGCCTCATTGTACATGATGTCCCGCTATTTGATTGCTCTAATTTTTCATTTCGGCTATATTTCAGCAGCGAACAGTCGGTTAGAACGCCTTTGGGGCTGACCAGACAACTGTTCACTTTCTGGTCAAACAGAAGTTAACCTTACAAATTTTGGTAGCATCTCATTGATTTGCAGGCTGTTGTTAAAAGCAAATTACGTTTAATGGCGCTTTTACAGTCAAACCAACATAGAACAAGTATTTTTGGTTTTCTTCAGACAAATACCAGGCCGTTTTAAAGAATTTTATTATTAACCAGTTATCAAACGACTACGTGCGAAATTGGCATTACTGGAAAGAATTTAAAGAATTTATGGGGTTGGTTGACGTTTTACAACGAATTCCTTGTTTTTGTAATCATTGAAAAATAAGCCATAAATAGGATGCGACACGCAGTGACTGCGTCTAACAGCAATGCGCACCTGCCCGCCTGGGACCCTGCCGTGAGGCACTGGTAATATCGACCCAAGGCCCGTAATGCAGCGACAACGTGATGTTTGATGACCCATTGAGAAGAATGACGTCATCATGAAAAGGATGCTAATTAATGCAACTCAGTCAGAAGAGTTGCGCGTTGCCTTAGTGGATGGGCAGCAACTGTATGATTTAGATATAGAAAGTCCAGGCCACGAACAGAAAAAAGCCAATATTTACAAAGGTAAAATTACCCGCGTAGAACCCTCTCTGGAAGCTGCATTTGTTGACTACGGTGCTGAGCGCCATGGCTTCCTGCCACTCAAAGAAATTGGTCGTGAATACTTCCCAAAAGGTTATTCCTTTCAGGGACGCCCAAGTATTAAAGAAGTGGTCAGTGAAGGTCAGGAAGTTATTGTCCAGATCGATAAAGAAGAACGTGGTAATAAAGGTGCTGCACTAACCACTTTCATCAGTCTTGCCGGTTCCTATCTGGTACTGATGCCTAACAATCCTCGTGCTGGTGGCATCTCTCGCCGTATTGAGGGTGACGAGCGCACAGAACTGAAAGAAGCGATGTCAGAGCTTGACGTACCAAACGGTATGGGCCTGATCGTGCGTACGGCTGGAGTAGGAAAAGCGGCTACCGAATTGCAATGGGACCTCAAAATTCTGTTGCAACATTGGACCGCCATTCAGGATGCAGCAGCCAGTCGCCCAGCGCCATTTCTTATCCATCAGGAAAGTAATGTTATCGTCCGTGCTATCCGCGACTATCTGCGTCGAGAAGTCGGTGAAATCCTTATCGACCATCCAAAAGTATTCGAACGCGCCAAAGAACACGTAGCGTTGGTTCGCCCGGATTTTGTCGAACGCGTAAAACTTTATAAAGCCGAAGTACCACTGTTCACGCATTACCAGATTGAATCGCAGATTGAATCTGCGTTCCAGCGTGAAGTACGTTTGCCATCCGGTGGCTCTATCGTTATCGATCCAACGGAAGCGCTGACCTCTATTGATATCAACTCTGCCCGAGCAACTAAAGGCGGTGATATTGAAGAGACAGCCCTGAACACCAACCTGGAAGCTGCTGACGAAATTGCGCGCCAATTGCGCCTGCGTGACCTCGGCGGTCTGATTGTAATCGACTTCATCGACATGACACCGGTACGTCATCAACGTGAAGTAGAAAATCGTTTGCGCGATGCGGTACAAACTGACCGTGCCCGTATCCAATTAGCCCGCATCAGCCGTTTCGGTTTGATGGAAATGTCTCGTCAACGTCTGCGTCCATCACTGGAAGAGTCTGCCGCGCATATCTGTCCTCGCTGTCATGGTCAGGGAACCGTTCGCGGTACTGAGTCACTGGCGTTGTCTATTTTGCGGCTGATTGAAGAAGAAGCAATTAAAGATAACACCACACAGATTGAAGCGATTGTGCCGGTTGATGTTGCGGCATTTTTGTTGAACGAGAAACGTAAAGCCATTCGTATCACTGAAGAGCGGCACGATGTTGAAGTCTATATCATCCCAGATCCGCATATGACCACCCCCGATTATCGGGTAGTGCGTCATCGCGATGATGATGAAATTGATGAAGCTAGCTATAAACGCGCAGAAGTACCGCAATCACAATTGTACGAGCCGCGTAAACTAGAACGCGCTGCAGCAGCACAACCAGTGTTGAGCGGTTTTGCGACACCGGCAGCACCAGTCGTTCAATCTGCCCCTGTCAAGGCAAGTCCAGTTAAAGCGGAGAAACCTTCCGTTGAAGCTAAACCCGGATTGCTTAGCAAGCTATTTAAGGCACTGGCCGCGATGTTCTCTTCTGCTGAATCTGCTGAAGAAAAAAGTGCAGCCGCTAAGCCTCAGACAGACAAGGGTGCTAGCGGTAATAAACGTCGTCCACCACGCAATAATGATCGTAATGCCGACCGCAACAACCGTCGTCGCAAACCAGCTATCGATAAAGATAATGATGCAGAAACCACTGCAGTAACGGCCGCTGCGGATGACAGTAAAAATGAAAAGTCATCTCGTAAGCGTACGCCAAGAAATGCTCGTAACGCTGAAAAGGCGGAAAGCAATAAGAGCAAAAACGTTAGTGAAAAAGACACTACGAGTCAGGCTAGTTCTGCCACACCTGAAAGTGTTGAAGAACCTAAACAGGAAGTTGTTCGTGAACGCCGTCAGCGTCGCGACCTGCGCCGCAAAGTACGCATAGAAAAGCAGCCTGGCGATGAGATCGCAGCCAGTAACGATGTTGTTGAAGCGAAAGCAGATAACGTGCCGGTACCAGAAGAAAAACCAGCTCGCCGCCCACGGAAACAGGAACCTAAGACTGAGAAAGTCGAAGTGGCTGACACAGAAACAGCTGACGTTACTGCCGTAACCGAGATTGCAGCAGCAACTTCAGTGTCTGAAAAGCCGGTACAGGTTGAGCTAGATACTGCAGCAACTGACGTAACAAACACTGAGGTTAATGAAGCTGAAACCACAGAAACTGAAGCTGCTGATGCTGAAACTAATGGTAAACGTGATGGCCAACGTCGGAGTCGTCGCAGCCCGCGTCATTTGCGTGCAGCTGGGCAACGTCGCCGCCGCGATGAACAGCAGAAAGAGCCTGCTGCCGATGAAGCCGCAATTACTTCGGCCGAAACCGTTGCTGAAGTTGCTGAACCTGCTGAGACTGAACCCGCACAGCAACAAATTGCTCTGGCACTTGACGAGCAGACCACCACTACTAGTGCCACAGTTGCGGCAAACGTTGGCGAAGTCACTCCAGCAGTGACAGTAGCCACTAGTGCTCATGAAGTGGTAGCAGAAGCGCCTCAATCTCAGACTGAAGTAGTGACAGAAAAAGTTGTTGAAACTGTTGAAGCTACTAACGTTTCCGCGGCCACTCCTGCCGCTGCAGAGCCAGTCGTAGCCGCGCAAAATGAAACCGAGTTGGAAATCGCAGCCGAAGTCATCGAAACGCCCAAGGCTGTAGACGTAGCTGTTAACGCTGATACCGAAGTGCTCTCTAGCACCGCAACTGCTGCTGTAGCCGGTGCGGTTGTCGAGACTCAACCGGTAGTTGAAAATGTCACAACTGAAGCCACCGCTGCAGAAGACTTGGCGGAAGTTGAACCTGCCATCGTCGCCGAGGAAGCTCAACTGACCGAAGCCGCTGCCGTAGTGCATGCCAATAGCGCGGCCTCAGCGCCTATGTCGAAACCTAGTGCCGTAGTACCTAAGGCCGTGAAGGTTGCCGTGCGAGCTGAAACCGAAGCACCTGCTGCAGTGGTAGCTGAACCTATTAAGGCGCCGGTAAGTCGCTTCAGTGCTATGGTTGGCTCCAGCATGTCCAAGCCGCAAGTTGAAGCTAGAGCCAAGGTTGACGTACCTCACGGCCATGAATATCAGGCCGAAGAGACACCGGTAGCGCCAAAGCACAGCTTTGGCAATGCCGCGACATCAGATATGGCAAAGCCTGAATAAAATAGCGGGTTACGAGATAAAGCCATGCCTTAGTGCATGGCTTTTCTTTTTGATGTTTCTCACACTTTTTCCGGCTGCAGTTCTCTGTTAGTATGCGCGGCTTTGCTTTTAAGTGACGAGGAATCCCCGCCACATGTTTGATCTTATCCGCCACCAGCACGGTAGTCACCGTGCAGATGTCCTTTCGGGATTAACTGTTGCACTCGCATTAGTCCCAGAAGCGGTCGCCTTTGCTTTTGTCGCCCATGTCGCGCCCATGGTGGGTCTATATGCGGCGTTTATCATGGGCCTAGTCACCGCGGTTATCGGTGGCCGGCCCGGCATGATTTCCGGGGCTACAGGCGCAATGGCTGTGGTGATGACAGCCTTGGTTGAAAGTCATGGAATACAGTACCTGTTTGCCGCGGTCATCCTAGCTGGATTATTGCAGATTAGCGCCGGGATCTTACGCCTAGGAAAATTTATCCGCATCGTACCAACGCCGGTGATGATCGGTTTTGTGAATGGACTGGCGATTGTAATATTTCTGGCGCAGCTCGGACAATTTCAAACCAAAGGTGCAGACGGTCATATGCACTGGATATCGCAACCAGCACTGCTGTTGATGCTGGGGCTGGTATTGCTCACGATGGCAATTATTCATTTTCTGCCTAAGCTCACCACCGCAGTGCCATCATCATTAGTGGCTATTCTGGTTGTAACGGCACTGGTCGCAGGCCTGAATTTAGATACGCGTACCGTTGTCGATTACCTGCAAAACATGAGTGGTGATGCCACTGCTACCATCGCCGGAACGCTGCCTTCGTTTGCCATTCCCATGGTGCCGCTTAATTGGAACACACTCTACGTCATTCTGCCCTATTCCGGCATTTTGGCCGCTGTCGGCCTAATTGAATCGCTGTTAACGCTCACGGTTGTTGATGAAATGACGCAAACTCGCGGCCAGGGCAATCGTGAATGTATCGGCCAAGGGACCGGAAATCTTATCAGCGGTTTCTTTGGTGCTATGGGTGGCTGCGCCATGATCGGCCAGTCGATGATCAATATCAATTCCGGCGGGCGTGGCCGATTATCTGGTATCACTGCCGCCATTACTCTGCTGTGTTTTATCCTGTTTGCCGCTAACTTTATCGAGATGATCCCGCTGGCAGCATTAGTGGGCGTGATGTTCATGGTGGTTCTCGGCACATTCGAGTGGGCAAGTTTCAAGATGATGCGCAAAGTGCCAAAGACCGATGCGTTTGTGATCGTGTTGGTGACTGTGGTAACCGTGTTTACCGATCTGGCCATCGCGGTATTTGTTGGGGTCATAGTATCGGCACTGGTATTTGCCTGGGAACACGCAAAACACATTCACGCCCATCGCACAGAAACCCATGAAGGCAGAACTTGTTATCAACTCAAAGGCCCATTGTTTTTCGGTTCCACCGCTTCCTTTTTAGACCTGTTTGACGCCAATGCGGATCAAGATGAAGTAGTGATCGATTTCCGCGATTCTCGGGTTTGCGATCATTCCGCGCTGGAAGCCATCGATACCTTGGCTGAACGCTATCTCAAACTGGGCAAGCGACTGCATCTGCAACACCTGTCTGAAGACTGCAAAAAGCTGTTGCAGCAAGCTGGCGACATGGTAGAAGTGGACCTGCTAACCGACCCGAAATACCGTGTAGCAGACGATCAGCTCGCCTGAGACTCCAACAGACAAATCAGGGGACAAATGTCCCCTGCTAACAAATGCCTCTTTTCCAGTATTATTTTTGCCAGTCGGCAAAATAGTGACGGATTTTTTCCAGTTTCGGCCCGATCACCAGGGCACAGTATGGTTGCTGCTGGTGCCCGGCATAGTAGTCTAAGTGTTCCGCCTCTGCCGGATAAAATGTCTGATAAGCGCTGAGTTCAGTGACAATACCCGTTGAATATTCGCCACTTTGCGACAGCGCTTTGATAAAGGCATCTGCCGTGGCAATTTGCTGTTCATCATGAGCAAAAATTACCGAGCGATACTGGCTACCCACATCATTCCCCTGCAGATTCAGCGTAGTCGGATCATGGGCAGCAAAAAACACCTCCAACAACTGCTGATAGCTGATCTGCGCAGGGTCATAAACTATTTGTACGACTTCAGCATGCCCGGTATCACCGTTGCACACGCGGCGATAATGCGCCGTGCTTTCTTCGCCGCCCGCATAGCCCGGCGTCACCTGCAACACACCTTGCAGCGATTTAAACACGGCTTCAGTGCACCAGAAACAACCGCCTCCGAAAGTTGCCAATGCGGTTGTGGGGGCAACATCTTCTTTCGCATCCGTCGCTTCAAACACCATAGATACCGAATTGACACAGTGCCGCAGGTCCTTCGGCGTCAGATTTTCACCGACAAAGACGTGCCCAAGATGACCGCCACAATTCGCACACAGGATTTCGGTACGTTGGCCATCGGCGTCAGTTTTTCTGGCAACTGCGCCGGGGATCTCATCGTCAAACGCCGGCCAGCCACAGTGCGCCTGAAATTTGTGTTCTGACAGATACAAAGGTGCACCACATTTACGACACAGATAGCGCCCGTGTGCGGTGTGATGATAGAACTGACCGCTAAAAGGCCGCTCAGTGCCCTTTCCTTCAATGACGTGACGTTCAAAGTCATCTAATGGTGGCATGGTCTTCATGAGATTACTCCTGCGTTAGTCGGCGCCTTGGTTACTGCTGCGCTGAAGGCGCCCAGTTGTGGCGTCCACCTTGTGATCGCGATCACTTTACGTTGCTGCCATTACAACATCAAGGTAGACTTGCGACCGAATGAATGCCGGACTAAAACTTCAACAATAATCAGTCATCGGTACCTCTGACCCGCCAGGTACACCGGCACGCAACTTTAGCTGACACACGCAGGGTAAACATGAAATTAGAAACCATCGATTTTCGTGCAGCAGATGCACCACAGCGTTTTGTTGAATCATTACGCCACACCGGTTTTGGTGTGCTCAGTCATCACCCGATTCCACAACAGCTGGTGCAGCAGATTTATCAGCAGTGGCAGAGTTTTTTCGTCACTGATGCCAAAGAGCAATATCTGTTTAATCCTGCTACGCAGGACGGCTTCTTCCCATCACGAGTGTCAGAAACCGCCAAAGGCTATAGCGTTAAGGATATTAAAGAGTACTTCCATGTATATCCCTGGGGGCAGATCCCGCCGCAGCTGAAAACCGATATTCTGGATTATTACCAGCAGGCCAACAGCTTCGCCGCCGAGCTGTTAGATTGGGTTGAACGTTATTCGCCGGCTGAGGTTGCAGCTAACTACCGTGAACCGCTGTCTCAGATGATCAAGGATAGTCAGAAAACCTTGTTGAGGATCCTGCATTATCCGCCGATGACCGGCCATGAAGCGCCTGGCGCTATCCGCGCAGCTGCCCACGAAGATATCAACCTGCTGACGGTGTTGCCTGCCGCAAACGAACCCGGACTGCAGGTAAAATCACGTGAAGGTGAATGGCTTGATGTGCCCAGTGATTTTGGCAGTATCATTATCAATATCGGTGATATGTTACAGGAAGCTTCCGCTGGCTACTTTCCGTCCACCACGCACAGAGTGGTTAATCCTGAAGGTGCCGACATGGCCAAGTCACGAATTTCCCTGCCGCTATTCCTGCACCCGAGACCAGACGTGGTGCTGTCCGACCGTTACACTGCTGACAGTTATCTGATGGAACGCCTGCGAGAACTTGGTGTTATCTGACCTTTTTCGTTCTGAATTCTACTGCGGCCGAGTTCGTTAGCTCAGGCCGCAATATTCCTCTGCGCTATTTCTATCACCTATGATGGTGACATTCCTGAATCGCCCTTTAGCCTAAGGTGTTCAACGGTAACTCGGGGTTGTCAGTACTGAGTGATACATTAACGAAATTGAAATTTTGCGATGTGGTTTCTGTGGTTTACGCATTTGCTGAGCCGCATTTTTCACCGTTTCTTGCGCAAAAATGGTGATGTCATTTCCGCCGTGGTAAATCTGTTGTTCCGCGAGTTTTGCCAGCGACATCAGGTAACGTGGTTGTGCCGACAACGTTTTCCGTTAATGTCTTACAAGGAAATTATCGTGACAACACCCAAGCCGCTGCCGTCGTTTGCGCTAGCGCTGCTCCCCATTCTGGTAATGTTTAGCTTATTAATCATTGGCTATGGCTTACTGGGATTACGTATCGAAGCATTACTGCTCATCTCTGCGGCGATTACCGGTGTCATCGCCTTCAAAATGGGCTATTGCTGGGATGAAATCATGGGGGCCATCGTCGCCAAGTTAGCCAAAGCGATGCCAGTGATTTTGATTTTGGTCGCGGTTGGCGGCTTAATCGCCAGTTGGATGATCAGCGGCACCATTCCCTATATGGTTTATTGGGGACTAAGACTCATCAGTCCGCAATACATTCTGATCGGCGCATTTTTTGTCACCAGCGTTGTATCAGTTTTTACCGGAACCTCCTGGGGCTCAGCCGGCACTGTCGGGATTGCCTTGATGGGGGTAGCCGCCGGGTTGGATGTATCGCTGCCAGCCGCAGCGGGGGCTGTAGTATCTGGCGCCTATTTCGGCGATAAACTCTCGCCATTATCTGACTCCACTAATTTTGCCCCAATCGTCGCCAACACCACTTTGTATGAACACATACAACATATGCTATGCACGACCGTGCCGGGATTTGTTATCGCCGCTGTAGTATTTTGGGTTGCCGGCCACCACCACACTGAAATTATCTGTGCCACAACGCCGCCGAAAGTCGTCAACATTATTCAAGGGCTGGAGCAACTGTACCACTTTAATTTGGCGCTACTGTTACCACCGATACTCATCCTATGGGGAGCTCTGGCAAAAAGGCCGGTTCTACCATTAATGTTGGCGGCGTCAGCACTGGCAATAACGCTCGGAATAGCACTGCAAGGATTTAGTTTGCAGCAAAGTTTTCAGGCCTTCGTCGGTGGCTTTGATACCAGTATGTTTCACGCCAATACTCAACCATCAGGTAAAATCTCAGCGGATATTGTCACACTGCTGAACCGTGGTGGTCTCGCCGCCATGATGCCAACCATTCTGTTAGTATTCTGCGCATTTTCATTCGCGGGTATATTGAGTCTGACCGGAGCCCTGACGGTTGTTTTAGGACGCTTTTTACATCTGATCCACAGCACTGGTCAGTTGATTCTGTCGACTATCATTGCCACTATCACTGTGGTACTGACAACCAGCGACGGCAAATTGGCATTGCTGATCCCAGGAGAATTGTTTCAGGATGCCTACGTAAAAATGGGACTGGATACAAAAAACCTGTCACGCACACTTGAGGATGCTGGCACGGTTATCGAACCCTTAGTGCCCTGGACCGCGGCGGGGATCTATATGGCTGGCACACTGGGTGTTACCACGCTGGATTACTTGCCTTGGGCCATTCAATGTTACACCGGAATAATATTCGCATTGTTCTACGGATTTACCGGCCTGACCATCGTTAAACGGCCGACATTAATTCAGCAACAAGACAGTTGCCAATAACTCTACAGCGTTAAGGTAAAACAAATGACTACAGCTTTTGATCCGGTAATTAATCGTCGCCATACCGGTTCAGTGAAATGGGATTTTATGGCAGAAAAACTTGGCCTTGATGGTGACGATTTACTCCCGATGTGGGTCTCCGATTATGATTTTCAATGCCCGCCGACTGTGTTGCAGGCATTACATCAACGGGTTGAGCATGGGGTATTTGGCTATGCCGAGCGTGACGCCGCCTATTACCAGGCGATTATTGACTGGTATCGCACGCAGCACCATGTAGAAATTGAAAAAGACTGGATCACCACTGTGCACGGGATTTTACCGGGGTTAGCCGTCCTGTTGGAGGTGCTGACCGAACCAGGTGACAAAGTGGTGATGCAAACACCAGGATATGGTGCATTTCGCAAAATCACCGAACTGAATAAACGGGTTTTACTGGAAAATCCGTTACTGGAACACGCAGGCACATACACTCTCGATTTAGCACAGTTAGAAATGTGCTTTCAGCAAGGCGCTAAAGTGCTGCTATTTTGTAATCCTCATAATCCTACTGGCAAGGCGTGGTCAACAGATGACATCCTCGCGGTAGCGCAGCTCTGCCATCAATACCAAGTGTGGTTATTTAGCGATGAAATCTGGAGCGATTTAAATATGCCAGGGCATCAATGTCATTCGGCATTATCTTTGCCCAGCGCTATAACACAGCGGCTGATTGTGGCTACAGCTGCCAGTAAAACATTCGGGTTATCGTCATTACGAATTTCAAACTTGATGATCCCCAATGCTGAATTGAAGCAACAGTTTATCCGCCGCCTAGATGCTCATGGTATGGATGTATTTAACAGTCTTTCAATGTGTGCGGCGACGGCAGCTTACCAAACAGCTGCCGATTGGTTAGCAGAGTTGAAGCAATATCTGCAACATAACGTCGACCTGCTAGCCGACTATCTGAAGCAACATCTTCCGCAGCTGCACTTTACTGCGCCCGAAGCGGGTTACTTAGCCTGGATTGACTGCAGGGCATTAGCCATCAGCGACCATGAACTGGAACAAAAGCTGGTGACAGCCGGTTTAGTCGCAAGTATGGGCATTGGCTTTGGTAAGCAAGGTAGTGGCTTTATCCGGCTAAATTTGGGTTGTCCTCAGGAAACCCTGAAAAAAGCCTTACATATGCTGAGTAACGCACTCGCGTAATCGCCATTGGCTGCGGCTGCACGCTATACTGTTAGCTGCTGTCTAAGTGCAAATCTTGGCGTAATTCCCCTGCCGCGGCAGCCGAAAAACAGCGGCGGGTGCTTTTTCAAAAGCGAGATAGTACAATACGCGACTTTTCAGATTCAGCAGGAAAAATGATGGCCGTTCAATGGTATCCGGGGCATATGCACAAAGCCCGCAAAGAGATTGAAGAGACAATGCCGCAAATCGATCTGGTGATCGAGGTGCTGGACGCCCGCATTCCTTACAGCAGTGAAAACCCCATGGTCGCCCAACTCCGTGGAGACCGGCCTTGCATTAAACTGCTGAATAAAGCTGATTTAGCTGATCCGGAAGTTACCGCGCAATGGATTGAATATCTGGAACGCGAACAAGGCGTAAAAGCCCAGGCTATCTCTACCACTTTGCAACCTGGAGCATTAAAAGCGCTGCCCGATCTGTGTCGTAAGCTGGTGCCCCAGGCAGAGGGCGATGTGCGCGATATTCGCACTATGATTATGGGCATTCCTAACGTAGGGAAATCTACCATTATCAATACCTTGGCCGGACGCGTGGTTGCCAAAACGGGCAATGAACCTGCGGTTACGAAAGGCCAGCAACGCATCAACCTGAAAAACGGCATCGTGCTATCTGATACTCCGGGAATTCTGTGGCCCAAAGTCGACAACGAAGCATCCGGTTACCGCTTGGCCGTTACGGGTGCGATCAAAGATACGGCTATTGAGTACGATGATGTTGCCATGTTTGCCGCAGGCTATTTCCTTGAAGCTTATCCAGACCAAATCAAAGAACGTTATAAGCTGGATGAACTGCCAGAAACCGATATCGAGCTATTGGAAGAGATTGGCCGCCGTCGTGGCGCATTGCGCTCTGGTGGCTATCTGGATCTGCACAAAGCCTCAGAACTGCTGCTGCATGAATATCGCTCCGGGAAAATTGGCTTGTTATCGCTGGAAACCCCGTCCATGGCAGAAAAAGAGAAAGTAGAAGTGGCTGAAATGCTCGCGATTAAGGAAGCTGAGAAAGATGCCCGCCGTGCTGAGCTTAAACGTAAACATTCCGGTAAGCGTCATTAATGAAATGATGCGATGAGCTAAACGAACGGCAGTGTTATCTGCCGTTTTTCTTATCGATTCGATATTCGGCTAAACAGTCCTGCCATAGCCAATTCGAGTAAATCCAACACCCGCTCAAAACCTGTATCGCCACCATAATAGGGATCGGGCACTTCTTTAACTTCTTCATCGACAAATGCCAAGATAAGTCCCAGTTTATGTTGGTAAACGTTGGGGCAACGCTGTTGGAGGTCACCAAGATTCTGCCTGTCTGCCGCAAGGATCAGATCAAACCGTGCAAAATCTGCATCGATAACTTGTCGGGCGCGCATATTGGTAAAATCGAGGCCACGCTTTTGCCCTGCCTGACGAGCTCGCCTATCTGGCGCTTCACCTTGGTGATAGCCAATCGTGCCAGCAGAATCCACTATTAAATCCAGCCCATATTCAGCGGCTTTTATGCGAGCCACAGCATCTGCCGTAGGAGAACGACAGATATTGCCCATGTGTCAGATTAAAACATAATATTTATATTTAATATCAATATGTTAATCATAAAATAGCATCTATTGAATCGCTAAATCAACATTTTTAAAGTGTTTAATTAACAATAAGTTGCAAATAGTTTTGGAGAAGATATCTGTCTAATTTAAAGCGATTGCAACTCTTGTTGAAGTGATGCTATTTCACGGTCGATTGACTGAACTTCTGAGTCTGCAGCTCTGGATACAGCTGACATTTCTTCAGCGAGCGACTTTTCCCATGTGGCCCCAGCCAGATTGTTTGATGCGTAATTTCGACTTTGTCTTAGCCTTTGGATGCGAGCATCGCGGTCGTTGAAAACCTTTTCGCGCTTATGCTGTAGCCTAGTAATTTCACGCTTAATATCTTCTGCGTGAATGTAGTTGCTGATCTCACTTTGCTTTGCGGTCGCTTCAGGTGATTTCGCTTGCTTATTATCGTTAGTGACGAAGCTGCCAACGTTACTAAGGTCCATTGGTTTGGCGTCAGTCGCGCATGGTTCCTGTGAGAATATTACCTTGCCATCTACTGTGCACTTGTACACGTCAGCAAAGGATAATGGTGTTGCCAGCATTGTGGCAATGGCGAGCAGTTTTATACCGTCCATAGTATTTTACCGATTGAGTTATCTCGGTCACATCATAGCCAATGCATTGGGTAGATCAACTAAACCAGTTCCATTAGCTTTAATGTTTGCAAATGGTTTAAAAAATATTCCCAATATTCTGATACCGATTCACCACCACGTTCTTTAAAGCGGAGCAACTCTGGTAATTTAACATCACCACCGTTTCTACATGCATTCAGGTAATTCTCGGCATTACGTTCAGCAGCTGCGACTAATGCCTCTCTATTATCAAGAAGTGATGGAGGCGGTAAAAATGGATTGGCTCGACTGAATAATTTCTGATCTAAAGAAATAAAAACAGCGCTGTCATTAAAAGGATTTTTACGTTTCTTTTTGTGACCCATTGATAACTCCACTTCTAACATCACTAGCAACTAATAAAACAATCAACATATCTAGTTATAAGTCATCAGCATCTTTTAGTAAATACATTTCTTAATATTTTTATTTTAATTCAATTACTTACACATCATTTATTTTGTTTTATTTCTCCCTCCATTCCAATTTATCACACGTTTCAAATGACGCAAATATGCATAGTTGCTATATGCAAAAGGCGATGTTTTTCTTAAATACCTCCAATCAATAAAAGCGTTTTCATTGAAAACGATTTATAGCTTCAACAATGAATTTTAGGGATATGGTGCCAGTCGGTAGTGTATTGCGGGGTAAGGAGTTCGCGCCGCATGGTCCATTTTTGTTGGATGCCCTGAGCTGCGAGAAACAGTGTGTCAGTGCCATAACGATAGTTAAGGCTATCAAGTGCCGACATCAAGCGTGAATCGCCTGGAGTTTGGTTGAACAGGTCTAGCTGAGTCTTACTGGCCGGTGACAAGTCTAGCAACCCAATACCGATTTTATAATAACGGATCCCCGGGCGATAAAGTTGCGGCACAACGCGAGAGACAGCAGAAGTCATCACAGCAGTATCATCGATTGGTACCGGGAAACGGATCACCTGTTTAAAACCAGCAGGCTGTTCATCGAATGGTGAGTTGTTGGCAAAGGCAAACATCACACCACACACGGATCCCTGAGCTCGTAGTTTGGCAGCGGCGATACCAACATGTTTTGCCAGTGCCTGGTGTAATGATTGAATATCCGTTATGCGTTCACCAACGCTACGTGTTGAGTTAATTTGCTGCTTATCTGCCCTCGCCTCGTCCCAGCCCTTACACGGAATGCCATTGAGTTCACGCACCGTGCGCTCCATTTCGATGCTGAAATTTTTACGTGCCAAGCCTGGAGGCATTGCGGCTAACTTTTTTGCATTGCAAATATCCATGATATGCAGCTTCTTGGTTAGCTTTCTACCAATGCCCCAAACATCGCCAACATCCATATTGGCCAGTACGTTAAGTCGTTCGGTTTCGGTATCGATAACACATACCCCATCGAATCCTTGGATCTTCTTGGCTGCATGATTAGCAGCTTTTGCCAACGTCAACGTTGGTCCAATACCGACACACACGGGTAAACGAGCTTCTTTCCAAACCGCTTTGCGGATCTGCCGCCCTTGCTCGCGTAAATTCTTTACCGCTGGCCATGCGCGGTGAAAGGAAAGAAAGGTTTCATCAATCGAGTAGATGTGTTGCTCTGGTGCGAACCGGCCAATAATCTGCATCATCTTGGATGACAAATCACCGTACAGCTCGTAATTTGATGATAACGCAATGACTCCGCGCTTACGGCAAAGATCTCGCACTTCAAAGTATGGTTTGAACTTCTCAACACCTGCGGCTTTTGCCTGCTTGTTGGCAGCGACTACGCAGCCATCGTTATTGGAAAGCACAATCACAGGTTTGCCGCGCCAGTCCGGGCGAAATACCTGCTCGGCTGAACAGTAAAAACTATTGGCATCTACCAAGGCAAACATATCATCCACGCAATAGATGGCTAGGACGATGACAACGAATAGAACGGATTACCACGCCCTCGATACTGAACGCATCCCATTCATTCACTGGGACAGGTTGGTACTTCTCACTGGAGGACAACAACAAACGTCGGTTCTTATCGATGATCTTGCAAACAAATTCACCATTAAGATTGGCGACAATCACATCCCCACTCTGAACCGCTACATGCCGATCAACGATGAGAATGTCACCATCATAAATACCAATGCCCTGCATTGAATCACCTGCTGCCTGACCGATAAAGGTGGCACTCGGGTGCTCAATTAACAGCTCGTCCAGGCTTAGTGGCAACTGAAGGTAGTCAGCCGCGGGCGACTCAAAGCCTGTGATACCTGCACTTGCAGCAATAGGGATTACGCGCATGATTAAACAATACTGTATTTACATACAGTATATGTTAGCACGCAATCGCTATCAGACAAGTGAAAGGATCACAAAGAGGATGCCGCTTTTTTAGTAGAACATATCGCATCATCACGCAGGATAATGATTGACTGGTCGGCCTGAATGCCAATCCTATGGTCACCTAGGTAAGTTATGACCACGTCAGTCAACTCGTTGCCATCAGCATCATAGATGTTGGATAGCGTGAACGTCTGTCCTCTGAAGCGTTCGAGTATGAGCATGCAAACCTCCTTGTTAGCAAAAATTAAACAGGTAAATTTACAACAGGTTAGCCTTTAGATACTTTAGTATAGATACAAATTAATGGACTAAACACAGTGAATAAAAATATGCGTGATGAAAAGGATGATATCTTTAGCAGTTTAAAATGGCTAATTGTTGTAAGCATTATTTTATCTGTGATATTTCTTGGGTTTTACTGGTATAACGTTAGTCTTCCTGTTAATAATCATATTTCAGATAAAAATGATGACTGGTCAGCTTTTGCATCTATCGTAGGTGCTTGTGGTTCACTCATAGCTGCATTTGGCACCATTGGTGTTATTGGTATTTCTATAAAGCAATTTAGGTATCAGCAAGAACAAATAGATAAGCAGGATTCTAGATGGGAGAAAGAATTTGAAGTATTAAATTTCAATAAGTATATGAATCATATAGATTCATTTGAACAATATTTAAAAAAAATTGAAATTGAAACCAATGGTAGATTATACAGCAACAAGAAGAACAAAATATACAAATCAATTTTTGAAAATAATAATTTTTATACATGCTCATACGAGCTAAATGAAAATGAAATATTTAAGCCAGGTAAAAAGAACTACGCAAAACTTTATGACAACATAATTGATATGATTAATAGATGCGAAGATTTCGAGCTTTATAACATAATTAATATTTTTCAGCATTTTATGTCATCATATGGATTCATATTTGAAAAATCATCGCAACCTGGAGACTTAATAATTAATGGAAATGACACTAAATTTGGAGTCTTTAGCATATATAAAAAACACCTAGTACTTAGATACTATATACAACAGTCATTATTATTTGGAAGATGTGATACATCTTTTGAAAACCTAAAAATAATAAATATTAAATCAATGCAAAGTGTAATAAAAAAAACAATTGAGTTGATTAATTCTGATAATAAAGAATGTTCAATTCAAGATAATAATTTTAACTGCATATATTATGTACTTAAATTAATTTTACATCTATATGAATTTAATTTTGTTTATAAAAGCAAATATAATGACATTACATTAAAATTTGCAAACTTAGTTACGCTAGATCCTGAAGAATATAATGAACCAATATTTTTAAGGGAAATTTGTTATGCTGCTAAACAATCTATAGATGAAAACAAATCAAGAATTAAAAAAGAATCAGAAATAAAAGAACTATACAGTTGTATTGATAATATCAAAAGTAGTGTACAAAGAATTAGTCATATTGATTTTGATTAAACACTAATCTCATAGTGTGTGAGGTCAGGCGCGGTGCCTAGCACGCGCCCGTCTTGGATGTAGACCTTGGTGCCAACGGTGGCAGATCCGATTGCTCGGTATTGTCTGCCACTGCTGGTGACGGCGGTGATGGTATCGTCAGCGTTCTGAGCGGTGACGGTAGCGATAACTCTTGGCGGCAGCAGTGCCTGACGCAGTTCTTTCAGCATCTGGTGATCCTTAGTTGAGCTTACGCAGTAGCTTTGCCTGCTGCTGTACAGTCACGGCGCCGTTGTCATCCACTGATGCGCTAATGGTGACAGCATCACATAGCGCCTTGTACACATCGGTGCGCCAGGTAACGCCAATCAACTGGCCTTTCTTGAGTGGTGGCAAGTCTGCCATTACCGGTAATGACACTTGAATATCTTCACCGTTACCGGTTTCGGCAATGGCGTTGGTCCCTGCCAGTCGTGCGGCAATCACATCCACGATCAGCGCATTGCTGATATCGGCAGTGGCGATGTTGCCAGCGGTACCGCTTAAGGTGACCTTGGCATCTATGCCCTGCTGTTCTCCACGTACCCATGCGGCATTGCACTGCTCACTGATGGTTTCGTTGCTGTTGTAATCGGTGATCACCGCATCGTGGATATTTACATCAGCAGTCGTGCTTGCCATTTCCCACGGTACAGTTGGCCACAACGGATAGACGTTGATAACGTTATTGGCATTATCAGGTGACAACATGCAGCCCACCATGCCGGCGAACTCGTTCACGGATTCCAGCGGCGTTTTATCACTAATGGTGGCCACGCCATCAGGGATGGTGAAATCCGTAATCCCCTGCAGTACTACCGTCCATCCAGTATTTTGTAGCAGGTCGCTAAGCACACCACCAAATGAACGTGCGCCGCTGTTGCTGTAGCTAACGGCTGAGCGCCAAGGTGTTAGCAGCTCGGCGGCTTTACCGCGGCCACTGCTGCTGTAGCTGCCACTGTTCCAGGCTTCTCGCTTGTTTGGCTGCTCGGAGATGATGTAAAAATCATAGCCATTGATGTTGATGCGCAGCAGCTGGTTCTTTGCCAACGCGGCATCGCCTTTACTGGAAAACTCAATGCTGGCAGTCGAGACGAACTGCGAGCGAGCATCACTAATGCTGACTGACTTGATAACCAGTTCCCGTTCATCAGATACGCGATGGCATGTAAGCATTGGTTGCATCAGGTAAAGCCTCCTGATCTGAGGTGATATCGGGATTTTAAAATCAAGCGGTGGCAGTGTGGGATTGCCTGGAATATAACCGCCGCCGTTGTCCAAGTGGCACACTGTTTCATTGGCATCAAAGCGCAGCTGCAGGGGTGACTGAGTGGACTGCCACGGTTCGTCAAAGCGCAGCACCAACAGGCCAGGTTCTGGCGGTTGATAGGCATCGGTGCAAATCCAGTGCGGTGATGGGAAACCCCATTTCACGTACTTATCGGCAACGATAGATTCACCATGCCATGCAACAGGCGTTTGCTGATACTGCCTATCGCCTACGGTAAACCGCTGTGTTGGCCTGTGATTAACCGCGGGTTCTGCATGCCACGGCTGCACGATTTGCGTCTGTCTGGCATCACCCGTAGCCCAATCAAACTGCGCATTATTGCGATGTGACGCAGGCAGTGACCAGCGCATGGCTGACCGGCTGCCAACGGCAAGTTTGAATATCCACGGCTGGATAATGTGCTGCTCTACCGCGTTTTTGGATGCCCACGCGATAACGTTATGCTTGGCAACAGCATCACCCTGCCAACGGCTTTCAATGCGCTCATCTACTTTGGCCGCATAGTCAGTCATCGCGAGCTGTTGGTGTACGGCTTTGATGGTGGTCCAGCTAATGCCCACGGCAATACCTAATACTTGCGGTACTGGATCACTAGGATCACCGCCGCCATTATCGCCAGTATCACTGCTGCCATCGAAACGCAGTTGAATGGGTGATGATGCAGTAACCCATGCCTCATCAAAGCGCATAGTGGTGCCATCAAAATCACCAAATGCTATATCTACGGGTGATATTGGATTAGTAGCAAGACGATTAAACCGCAACGACAATGCCATAGTTTTACCGCTTCATACTCAGCACATTACCGTCAACTAGCTGGGCTTTAACGCCATCAACAAACTTGCAGTTATACGTGCCATCATCATCAACGATCCCGACCAACAATGTATTGTTGTCTGTGTGTGACAGCGGCACTCGTAATTGAGTAATCCCCGTTACTGACACTGCGACATTGTGATAACAGTTGCCTGTGATTCTATTAAAAATCAGCAGTCTTTCTGCGGCGCTATCTGCATCAACTTCAATCATCGCTTGATAGAACACTGGTGGAGTGCCTGCTATTGCTCTAAATGCCCTAGACATACCATTCTTCCAAATTAATCCAGCAATTGAGTGTGTAATAGTTAAATAGCAACGTATACAATTTCCCACCCATTACGTTGTCGAACGGGCGTTCTCTGGTGCCGTAACCATAAAATGATGAATGAAATATCCCAGGCACTACACCGCGACTATTGGGAAAGTTGGCAGAAGGCACATCGGTATCTCTAAAAACGCTAATAGGCATTAACGTATGAGCAATACCTAGTGATTCAGCTTCTTCAATTCGTAATGTGTTGTAAGAAGAAAAAGGTTTTAATAGGCTATATGCCATTTTAGCGCTGTTATCACCGTTCACATCCCACATTGTGCAATAGCAATTACTGTAATTGCAGTATAGGTACCCAATATTAGCGTAATCAGTAGTGCTGTTAGATGATGATACTAATGTGAAAGCACTGGAATCATTAGGGTCTGTAGTATCTAAATCGCCAATAAATGCTATTTGCTGATATTGTTGTAAGCCAGATGTATTGGCAATATTGTACGTCAATGCACTAATTGAGCTTTTTGAATATGGGTATGTTGATTCCAACACAAACCAAAATGAACGTGAGGTTGCGATTAGTTGCCATTGACCTTGCATAAAGGTAGTTGCAAGCCGCATAGAACGATAGCCGATGGGGTTTAACAATGTATCAATGTCAGTCATTGATTTACCGCAGTTCATATAAAATGTTGCGTCAACATTGTTACTACCTGACCAAATACGTAAATAGCCACCACTGCCATCTTCTGGTGAATTTCTCAATGCCAGTTTAAACGCGGCAGCATCTTCAAAAGCGACAGACCAACCGGCTCCCGCCTTTGCACCATACCCCTCTACCAAACACTTTTTAAAAATGTTCAGTATTTCGGATGGTCTGAATTCAGTTAATTGCGGTGCGCCTGGATCACTATGACGATAAACAGTTACCGGTAATCCCATAGTTATTCTCTCCTAAAAATCTGCATTAAGACTCATTGCCGCGGAATGCCAGAATGGCGCGGTCGGTGGTGATTTCACTGTGACCGGATGCGACTGAGCGCAGCAGCATCACCGGCTTACTGGCGGCAAAGGTGGCAAAGCGGATGGCCTCACCGGTATTCCAGCCGCCGCCAAACGCTCCCTGGCGGATAACAAAGTACGGTGCCTGAGTGAGTGGGTTAATCGGTGCAAAGTCGTTGAGTGTATCGCCGGTGGCGATCTGACCAATGTTTTTACCCACACAGCGGAAAGCCGTAGATGATGTGAAAATTAACACCCAATCCTCGTTAATTGAGGTGTTGTTGAAGACTTCAATCGGGTTGTCCACCACGTTGAGCGAACCGGTGGCGGCAGCACCATCCTGATCCCAATTATTTGCCCAAGCGGTCATATCCCGCACAGGTCCGACATAAGCTTGCAGGTCGCCAAGGTTCTGCACGCTGGCGACAATCGCCCCAACCGGATAATCGTTAGCGAGTGGCGCAGACAGTTGCAGCTTGCCGTCTTGCACATCCGTCACCAGCGCTTGCTCGCCAATGCTATCAGTCAGTACGAACGGTGCAGTAAAGCCGCTAAAGTCTGAGTTGATAGTCACTACACCGGTGGCGGTATTGTGGCTGTAATGGGCATCATCTACTGTCCACAAGCTGGCGCCGGTGGCATCGGTAATATCTACAAACCGCGCTGCGGTACGCACGTTGTAGGTGGCGCCGATAGTAGGGTTTGATACTACCTGCACCGCAGTATCTTCCACGGTGATGGGCGTCCAGGCGGTAAAAATGGGCACTACGCCGCCGCTGGGTAAGCGCAGTGGGTTAAGGCCGTAAAGCTCTGGTGGCGGTGTAATGGTAGTGATTTCGCTAATGTCATAGCGCAGCGTGGTTAAGTCCACATCCTGCGTAAAACTCATGCTGACCACTTTGCCAACGATGGTGCCGGTAACGCCGGTGCCGGTGATATCGCCGTTACTGTCGGCGCTGGCCGATAACAGAGTGTTACCATCGGCAGTGGAAATGGTGCAGTAGAAGGTATCGAGAATCGGCTCTGCCACGCCTAAGTTGAAAACCACGGCATTATCTTCCGGCAAGCCTGGTTCGATTAAGCACTCATATTCAACCGTGAAATCCCCATTGCTGTCAGGGTATTTGGTGATGGTGCCATCGGTGTAATCCAGCTCAACATACTTCCGCCCATTAGCATAGAAGCCATCGCTTTGCTCACTCAGTACCAGCACGCTGCTGGAGCTGGTGATGGTGATAGACATCACCACCGTACCCACGGTGATTTTGCTGGTTGACGGCAGCGCACCGCTGCTTGATTCAAAGTAGGTGTAACGTGCTGAGGATAGGTATTCCAGCGTGACTACATCATAGGCGACGAAGCCTACGGCGCCACTGATCAGAATTGGCGAGAAAGTTACCGTTGCCGTAGTGCCAGTAATGGTAATGCTGACACTGTATCTACTGCTAATGCCGCTAGCTGATGGCTTTAACCCCAATACCTTGTTAACAAAATCAGTATTGAGGATATCCGGCACTTCAAAAATGTAAGTGTACTGACCTGCGGCTATAGGTTGTTGCAGTGTCTTTTTTACTGCATTGGTTGGCACATCGGAAGTACCTAACGCCTGTAGTGACATACCTGAATGGACAGCCACTTGTCTGACCTTCGGCAACAGTTCTGAGGTGGTGTTATCCACTTCAATCAAGGTGCCACTGTTAGGGGCCGCAAGCTTAGTCACGCCGTGGTATTTGATATCATCATTAACGCTGGTATAGCGCAGCTTGGTGCAGCCACGCTCGCCATTGATTTCAACATCGGCATCAGGGGTGTCATACGGGATCGGTGGACTAAACAGCACTTGGCCATTAATGCCGCCAGTAACAGTTGCCTTCATTTGGCAGAAATGCTCAAACCGTGGGTAGTTAGCATCCTCATTACCGGCATACTCCACAGAGATACAGATAATCTGGCCTTGCTGCAGGGTGACATTGTTCCAGTAGTCGATATCATTGAACGTGTACATCGACTGCAGATAGGGGCGCGGGAAAGAATCCTGCCCCGCCAACAGCCCAATCAGACCTCGGCGAATAAGCTGACCGGCACGCACACTCGACTCGAAAATATCAACCATGTCTTTCATGCGCGAGGCATCGGTCAGCGATGATGACTCGGCAATCAACCAACTGACCAGCGGATCTGTTGGCGGCTGGCTGATAAAGATATGACCATCTAACAGCGTTTCAGTCCCCGCGGTATCAAGCGCCGGAAAGCACTTCACAATATCGACCGTAGAAACCGCATGGTCGATATCGCTGATCGCCTTAAACAGCTCGTTAAGCTCACCGCTGACCACGGCGTTCTTGGTGCGCTGACCACCGGCGTCATCAGCACTGCCCAGCAGTTCTGGTTTGAATATCTTTAAATCTTCGCGGGTAATTGTCATATCACTTACTCAGCTGTGAGAAATTTTAAGGTGACGTTTTTGAGTGTGCTGTAACCACCAATCAGATCGAATACATCTTCACCGGTAACGGCTGGACCGCCGGTGTTGTCCCAAAAGACGGTGAAGGTGTCGTCGTCCATCACCAGTTCAAAGGTGGTCAGATTGGTGGCGTTATGCTGCTGCAATGCTTCAAAGTCGCTGCGCAACATGCCGGCGTCTTTTGTGCCAATCTCAATCGGTATGCCGGATGGAATAATCGACTGTTCAACAATTAACGCGCCATTGCCCCCGCGTCTGGTGGTAGCCACTACCCGCTGAATGCTGTCTTTATTCAGCCACAGCAGTTGCTGGATCTGCGGTGTTATTGTGTCGATGCGTTGGGTCATTTATCCCCCGGATGAAAGCTTGGCTTGATTGATGGCCGCCATCAGGCTGTTGAGATCAGTCTGTGTGGTCGTTACTGCTTGTGGCTTGTTGTTTATCACCAAGTACAGCGTGGCCGTCATGGCGCTTGATGATGCTACTGTTGTGGTGGTAGTGGGTGGCGCAGTGGTCGATGTGGCCGTTGAGGTGTTGCTGGTATTGGTAGCCGTATTCGCGGCCGCTTGTGTTTTGGCGGCTTGTGCCTCAAGATCTGCCTGACGCTTTTTGGTGTCGTAAATCTGCTTTGCCAGTTGCAGCGACTTTTCAGCAGCCGCAATCGCCTCTTTATCTCCAGCCGCCTTGGCTTCAGCCAATTGCTGGTTGAGTTCTGCCTGACGCTGCTTGAGGGTTTCAAGTTCCTGGTCTTTCTGCTTACCTTGCAGTTGGTCCAGTTCATCCTGCAGTTCGGCTTGGGTGGTTTTTAAGTCGTCACGCAATGCCAGCATTTCGCTACGGGCATCAGAGATAGCACTGCGCAAGTTGTCCAGCATCTGGCTGTCGAGATCGCGAAAGGAGTTATTAACGGTTTTGGTGGCTCTGTCCAGATCCGCTAGTGACATGGTGCCAGAGCTAATCTGCTGTGCCAGTTTGCGGTATCTCAGGGTTTGAACAATCAGTGACCGCTCGATAGCAATCCCGTCTGATGCTGATTTACCCGCTTCCTTCCACCATGCTGATGACACTTGAATATTAGTTGCCATCGCATCACCAAGCTCGCGGTAACGTGCTTCAAGTGTTTCGACAGACTTGCCGCTGAAGTCTAACTGATCTGTCAGGCTCTGCTGCTCGCTACCAAAAATAGTGATGTTCTGAGTAACTTGCGTCAGTGCTGCGCTTTGTTCATCTAGCGCCGCAGTGGCTTGTGATACCGCATCGGCAGTGGACTTCTGAGATTGATTAAGGTTATCGGTTGCCTTGGTGGTTTCATCTAACTGCAACGCCAAAGCGGCATAGGACTTTTCAGCATCATAGTTTGTATTTATCAAGTCTTGCAGTTCGGTTTTTAATCCCAGCGCCGCCGCTTGCTGATATACATAGGCATCCACATGTTGCTTGCTCGCTGCCGCGGCTTTTACTTCGGCTTCAGCCCATTTGAGATAGGCCTGTTCCTGTTCATTGATCGAGGCAATTCCCTTTGCCATTGAGTCTTTCACCTGCTGATAGGTTTCTTTCGCTGTGGCCGCTTGTTCTTCATAAACCTTTTTGGTGGTGATGCCCGCTTTGGCCATCGCCAACTCGTAGTTTTTAACATCATCAGCGGCATTAGATGTTGCGTCCTTTAATGCTTTTGCAGCAGATCTGGCAGCTTCTAACGCTACGGCATAATCTTGAGCAGAAATTTCGCCTTTCTTAAATGCTTCTTGAGCAGCCTTTGCATTTTGATCGGCGGCATCTGCCTGAGCTTTCAGGCTTTGAATCCGTCGTTGTGCCTGTTCTTCAGCGGTATCACCAACGGTCTTTTCTGCATCGACTCGGCGTTTAGCGGATTCATCAGCGGCGTCACCAATATCTTTATAAGTTTTTTTACTGCCATCGCTCAACGCTGAATTAATGCTGTCCCAAGCCTCGCGGATATCAGCGCCATCTTGGATAACCTGCTGCTTGTAGGCATCAGATAGCGCGTTAAGTACATTTTGGGTTTCACGAAGTTTGGCAGATAACTTGTCAGCGCCGACTGTTGCCAGCAGCGTGGAAAAGGATCCAGCAATATTGGCAAATTGCTGTGTCACTGCGGCAGCAAATACTGATACCCCAGCGGTTAACCCGTTCCAGAAAATCTTAATGGTGTTGCCAACAATACTGAGGCCTTTGGTAAAGGCGCTGATATTGTCGAGCAGCTTTTGCAAACTGTTGCCGCCATCGTTGATGATGGTGGTAAAAAAGTTACTGATGTCGCTCGCCAGCTGCTTGAGCTTGCCGTTGGCGTTCATTTCGTCAAATTTATCGTTGAGCTGCTTTAGAAAGTCGATAGCAGTCTTATAAAGCCCAGCATCGGCCACCTTGTTTTTGAATACATCCCAATTATTAGACAGCACATTTATCTGACCACCAAGGCGATCCAGCGATAACGCGGCCTGACCATCCGCCGCTTTGCCCATTTCATCCACCAGGGCTTTTATCGTCTCCTGCCCCAGCTTGCCCGCCTGAGATAACTTAGCGAGCTGTACTGCGTTTTTTCCGGTGGCTTGCTCGAGCAATCCCCATACGGGTACACCGCGCTCAACCAGCTGCAGTATCTCTTCACCTTGCAGCTTCTGCTTAGCCCATGCCTGACCAACCGCCAGAATAATACCTTCAAGGTCTTGCTGGCTGCCGCCCAACTTGGCGTTATAGTCAGTCATCGCCTGCAAACTGCCGTTCATCGGGTCGATGCCAAACGCTTTCAATTTGGCAAAGGCAGTTTGTACTGATTCCAGCTTGCTGCCGGTGTTGTTGGCAAAATCTTTAATCCACGCAGTAGCCTGCTCGCCTGCGGCCACGCTGCCCATCATGGCGGTCATTTGGGCATTGAAGGCTGCAAAACGGTCACCGGTTGTCAGAATAGATTTCAGCGATTCCCATAGGCGATCAACACCAATGTAGGCACCAGCCATGGCCAGCAGTGACGCGGTGGCAGACTTGATACTGCCGCCAAAATCGTTCGCGCCTTTCTTGGATTCATCCAGCAGCTTTTGGTGTTTTTGCAGCCGGGTGTTGACGTCTTTGATAGCACCTTCGGCAGCCGCTTCTTGCTGCTTTAACTTGGCGGAGGCATCGGCCATGTTCTCAGCACTAATGCCCGCTTTATCGAGTACCGCTTTTTGCTCACTGAGCGTACGCTGGTTTTTATTCAGCACGGTGCCGAGAGTACTCAGTTCTCCCCGGGCGAGTTTAACCTTGGCGGCATATTCGGCGCTGGTACGTGAGGCTTTATCTGACTCGGTACTGATACCATCCAGCGCTTGGCGCTGCTGTTCCAGCTCGGTGCTGAGTTTGTCGGCAGATGTGCGGGTGTCGGTTTGCGCCTGTTCCAGCTTTAGCAGGTCGGATTTTGCAGCGGCGATGGCAGCGGCTTGCTGCTCGCTGGCGGTGGCACCGGATGTCTGCTCTGCTGATAACTGCGCAATGCGGTCTTTAGTGGCCAGCACTTGGGCATCATATTGCGTTAGCTCAGTAGTGAGCTTTTGGTAATCCTGTTCTAACTGGCTGGATTTACTCGCAGCCTCTGCTTGTTGGGCTGATAATTCCTTGGCGTATTTGGCAGCAGCCTTTTGTTCATCCTGAAGATGTTGCAATGCTTGCGTGGAATCGGCATAGGCACGTTTACCCTTCTCCACCGCTACGGTGAGATCATCCAGGGTATTGATGGCTTCTTGCTGCTTGCGGATATCATCCAGCTGCGCGTTTAGCTTCTCGCTTTGGGCAGCCAGATCCAGCATGGCTTTCTCTGACTTGTTGGCAACAGAAGAAAACAGATCCTTCCCTTGCAGGATGAAGTTCACCACTTGATCTTTAAATGACATAAAAACTCCGGGCGATACCCTGCCGTGAATAGCGCTTCATTACCTGAGCCCAGGCAATGCCCTATCCTTTTGCCAACCAATGGCAGGCAATGCAGGTGAATTTAATGGAAGACGAACTGGGTAAAACAGCGGTTTATAACGCACTGATAAAACTGGACTTCGTGCAGCAGTACATCGAAGAATTTAAAGACTTATATCCGTTTAACGAAGACAGCATTTTGATTGAATACCAAGACCAATTTGGGCAATGCACCGTGTGGCTCGGGTTTGAAGATCAGTTTGCCATCCGTGATGCCAGCGGCCAGTGGCGTGAAGCCTCAGCCGGTGAATGCTGCGAGGTCATGCAAGGTACCTATCCAGGCATGCACAAGCTGATTAATTGATTGCGGCTAAAATGGCGGCAACGCCAAATAATACAGCTGCGATAATGGCCGCTGAAGCCAACATTTTTCCTACAGTTCCCGCATCTTTGCTGTTCATTTTTCCATCTACCTTTATTGCAGTTTTTAGGTTAAGATTTATGTACGCACTGCTCCTAAGTTCCGGTTAGGGGTGGATGCAAAAACCCCCAAGTGTTGGTAGCACTCGGGGGTTTGCTTTTTCATGGTTACATCAGCAACCAGGTGAATTTCAGGTACAAAAAAGCCCCGACTGAAATGCCGAGGCCAGAAACGCAAAAACCGCCCAAAAGGCGGTTTTCATAACTAAGATTAATTAGGCAGTTTTATTTGCCATTTCAATTACATAGTTCTGTTCTTTGATTGCTTCATCAATTGCGTTCTTGTAGACACGCTTTTTCTGTCTAGAGTCAGCCTCTCTAACAAATCTTGATAGAGGCGTAGATGAAGCTTTTTTACGTAGGGTGAGCATACTAATCATACAAACTCTCTCATGCTATACCGACGATTTCCATAACCTCTTCTCTTGTGTACTCTTTGGCCAAGTATGGTTTTATACTTGTAATGTTACTATAGTACACCTTTGTTTTACCATCATTGTCCTTGATAAGTAAATCCACAACGACATCTTTTTTGAACTTTGCTTTTAGTTGCTCAACAACTTGTTGCGAGCCGAAATATTGCTCGACAAAATGCTCAGGAAGGATCTTGCGACCTTCAAGCTTTTCTCTCGACTGGACGAAGTTCCAAGCTAGCTCAGGACGTTGAAGGACGAATATTATCAATACTTGTCTCCCTTTGCGCAAGGACCTTTCGACGTTTTTTTCAGCAACGCCATAATGGGCTAACGTGCCATCGAGTAGAAAACTCTGATTATTTTTAAAGCAAAAATCTAATGCCCTTTCGACAATGAATGACACAGCTCTTTGAAACAAATGGGAATTAGTCCCATCATACTCTTCAAACAAATCCCTCAATTCATCAGGATCTAATCTAAGAACGTTCTCATCACCATCACCAGAAATGTCCTTAATAAACTGTTTGGATGACTCAGTTTTCCCCGCCCCAGGTGAGCCACACATAAACACAGATACTGGGTACTGTTCAGGTAGATACTTGCTTTTATCAGTTAAGTTCCGGCAAATTTGGGTTCTATTGTTCTTAGAATATTCAATCGCACGCTGTTCGATTTCCGCATCTTCAGCACTTAATGTCATATTTTTATACCAATTGAAAACATAACCAAAACTAGTAACTAGGGTACATCAAAACCGATTACAAAACCTATAGAGAATGAGCCTGTTAGCACAGAGATACCGCCCCAAGAGATAACGGGATCTCTCAGGCTCATTGTCTGTAGGCTCTTGGTTTACTTAGCGCGTGCTATCGCGGAATGAACTTCAGGTACAAAAAAAGCCCCGACAGAAATGCCGAGGCCAGAAACAAAAAAACCGCCCATAAGGCGGTTCTTTACGGGGCAACTACCCCATCGTTGGGGCCAGAATAAGACTGTTTTTTAAATTATGCAAGTAGTCAATGGATTAACTGCAAGTCTATAGTTGGCTTAAGCAAAAAAGGGCCTACTGCATAGAGAATTTGCAAATACTACTTATCTAGAGCCACTAGTGTTAATTCAAAGTTATTTTTACTTTGTTTTGAAACTAACTTTATAGTGTTAGAATTTTGACAATAGTAACCAAAAACATCTTCAACTTTTGGTGAAGAATATATATTTGGAACGCCCAAACCATCACTAAGTATACGTTTCACTGTTCCAACTAATGTTGCCCCATGAACTATACAATCTATTGAATTCAAATATGTACTATCTGAACTACCATCTTCTACCCAACTCGATTTAACTTTATCATTTTCTACCTGAAATTTTATTTCGTATTTTTCAAGAACAACCCAACTGCCTTCTAGTAGACTAGAATCACCAGAATAATATTTTTCAGTATACTCTCGAACAAATTTCTGCCGTTTGAATAAATTTTCAGTAAATTCATCCCACTCTTTATTTTTATCTTCGACTCTTGTTTTAACATCTGACAATAATCTATGTACATTAGCATGCACATCATTAAATTCTAATGCCTTTTCAGCGATATCCTTAGCTTCTTGAGAAAATCCTGCATTCAGTAATGCATAACCAAGATTAGCCATAGCCAATGTATTTTTATGATCAGCTGCTTTTTGATAGTTTTCAATAGCTTTAAAATTAAATCCTGCTTCTTTAGCTTGCACGGCCAAATTATTGAATGCGTATGAATTATCACTATCAATTTTTATTAATAAATTGTAGTTACTGACAGCCACTTCCTCCAAAGAGTTATTACTTGCTGCATATGCAGAATCAAATAACATACCTGTGTCTCTATTATTATATTCAACCGCTTTATCCAAACAATAAACAGACATAACATTATTATTCATTTTACTTTCAACTTTAGATAACGCTGAGTAAATTAGATAAATATTTTTAACTTGTTCAACACTATCAATTTTAAGTGCCTCCACAAGTTTGCTTCGAGCCTCTTCTAATTCACCTTCCTTCACTAAAGATAATGCAAGATTTGAAATTGCAGTGATTTTTACGTTAACAGACGTTGTACTTAGAGATAGATCTCTCCAAAGTTTAGAACTTTTATCAAACTCAGATGTGTGTGAGTAACATAAGTCGAGCCAATTATAAACTTGGACTAATAAGTCATCATCATCGATGGTTTTCACTAATGACTCCAGTTCCCCAAGCGCACTAAAGTCATTTAGGTCCACATATTTAAAATAAAGAAATAATGCTTTATTTTTCTTTAGTTCTTTAGGATCATTTTCTTGCTTCAAATAAGATGAAAATGCCGATTCTGCAGCCTCTTTATTACCTGACATTATCGAAGTCATCATGTCATTCAGATAATTACTTTCAGTTTTATTACTATCAATTTTAAGTACACTTTTTTCAGGTTTTTCCTCTGGATCTGGCATAGAATCATCTACGTTACTTGCAATAGGTTCAGCATTTAAACCCACTTCATTGTCACCATTTTTATATTTAAATGAAGTTAATCTAGTTATAAGATTAGACAATGAACTTCTAAACATAAAAAGAATTATAACAATCGCTGTTGGCCAGGAAATATTATTCAGAACATCGATGAACCCACTAGTCGTCCCTGATGACATAATCTTCTTCTCATATAACTGGTTGAAACCTCAATAAATTGAGAACTAATTTATTCCCTTAATCATCCCAACGCAATCAATATGTTACCAATATTTTAACATCTTCCTTTTGGTAGTTTTCTCTGAAGATTGACATTTTATGGCAAGCTGGCCTATAGTTCTTGCCAAGAGCGTAGAAACTCTTTTTGCACCCCGGATACAACCGCGCCCGTCAGTCGTGGATTTTTTATGCCTGCAATCCGCAAGTTTCAGGCAACCCAGCTAGTCGTTATGGCCGGGAGGGCGAGGAATACAATACCCGAAAGGGGAATAACTCCGCCGTGGGTGCACGGTTTCTAACCTCCCGGCCACCATAATTTTGTGGTGGTCAATCCGAGTAGAAACGGAGCACCATCATGATCAGTCCAATTATCCCGGCCAAAGCGGTAACCCGTAGCAATGGCGAAGTTAAAACTACATCGCTCAAAGTTGCTGAAGCATTCAACAAGCAACATAAAGATGTACTGCGTAAGCTTGAATCCCTTGATTGCTCACCTGATTTTGCGTCAGCGCATTTTTACGCTCACGTAGAAAATCAGCAGGTTGGTATCGCAAAACGCGATATGAAATATTACGAAATGACCAAAGACGGTTTTATGTTCTTAGTCATGGGCTTTACGGGCAAACAAGCAGCGGCCATCAAGGAAGCCTACATTAACGCCTTTAACCAAATGGCGTCTCAGTTACGGCGGCCACGGCACAATACCAACTCTGAAAGAACGCTGCGCTTACGTCAGGCCATGAGCCTGTTGGTGACCAAGAAGTCGATTCCCTACCCCGCAGGTTTCAATATCATCCACCATCGGTTTGATGTTAACCACATCAATGAGCTCACCGATGAACAGATGCCGCAAGCGGTGGAGTACGTTCACCACCTGGCGCTAGATGGTGAATGGATGCCACCCTCTGCTTTACCCGCACCTGAACCCGAAAAGGTACTGCAATACAACACCGAAGACCTTTACCAGTTTGCACTGCTGCTTCAGCGTGCCGACTGGATGCGGCGTTACATCAACGATATTTTGCCGCTGTTGAAAGTAGCAGAGCATCGGCTTTATGGCGCGCTCTACGAACATGCCGCCACGGCACGATTAGACATTAACCGCTGCATCCCGTTGATTGAACGTGAATTTACCCGTGAGCATGATGACATTGCCCAGCAACTCAGTGCCCTGCTCAAAAGGTTACATGCCTAAGGTAATAGCGGCACCCTAAGGTGCCGCCTTACTTTTACGCTGCCATGCGTTTGAAGAACTTGGACTTACCGGCGGCGACAATGGCATCGTTCGCCAGCACTTCACCGTCGATATCGAAGGATCCGAAGTCGCTAGTGATAATGGCGAGTGAAGCAGTTGGGCTTGGCTTCCACAGGTAGAACTTCAGCACGCAAGGTTTACCGTTGGCATCGTTAAGGCCGTCAACGACTACCGGCACGGTTTGCCCGGATTCGGTTAATGCTTCCAGCGCATTACCTGCAAGTGAGGTGTAGGTAACTTTGAGTGCCTGACCGTCAGTGATATCGCCACCGCTGATGGCGCGAATACCTGCCGCGCTGGCAATGTAGTCAGTGCCTTCAACATAGGTAGTGCTGGCATCATCGTTGGTAACGGTAACGGTTTGCGCCACGTCGATCATGGCAACAGTATCAGCAAGACCATCCAGCTTAGCGGTAATGGCTTCTGCAGTTACTGCACCGGCAGTCAGCACATCAACAGTACCGCGCAGGGCGAGTGCCATGTTTTCATTGCTGAACGCATTCAGCGTCATCTTAAGATTTACCGCAGAAATAGTGGTCACTGAATCATAGTTACCACCACCGCCACGGTAGTTAGGCAGGGATTTGGTATCCTGCGAGATGGAGATTTCAACGCCAGAGGCGTTGCCTACGTCACGGTGGTTGACATACACGATGCCGGCACCGATGTACGACTCTTTTACGATTTCTGTCATGGGAGTTCCTTTAATCTATCGTCAAACTGAGGGCTGGTTGAGATGGATAGTGTGATCACCGCCAGCCCGTGTTGTTCGTGGGCTTCCGGCATAATGAATTTGCATGGCTCTGACTCGGATAACTCAAAGCCAGTGGGTAACCATTGGGGACGTTTTGGATCGCGTTGGTCTTTAAAAAACGCACTGCGGATGGTGCGGGTCAGGTCAATGAGATCGGCGGTTGGTGTTGCTGATTTAGGCAGCTTGATACCTGCCACAATTTGCAACTTGAGATCTTCTTTATACTTTGGCTGCATACCAGGTACAGTGGCCGCGCTGGTATAGGGTTGCAGAAAGATAAACTTTTCTTCTTTCGCCACTGACTGCGCATAAAACCCTTCACGCACGGTGACACCGCTGATGGTTTTCAGCTTTTCTAATATCTTGTTGATCATGAATACCTCGATGTGTACCGCTATGCTTTGGCGTGGTACTGGTAGCGCTCGCGCAAGAACTTGATGATCGGGGGTTCGATTTGATCACGGATAACACCAAAGCTACCGGCCACCGATGGGCCATAGAGCACCTTGGCATTTTTAAGACTACGCCAGGTTTCCCCGGGTTTACGCGAGGTGATCAACTGGTTGCCATTGCGGCCAACAAACATAAACGCGCCTTTAAACCACGAGGGTTGATTGCGCATGACACTGATATCAAAACCCGCTGGCAGTTGCTTGCCGGTTTTGCCATCTTTGGTTCTGGCGTTGCTGACAAAACGGGTCAGCGTTGAGGGGCGCATCCGTGCGCTGATCCGTCCCTGTAAATTTTTAGGATTGAAACTTAGGCTAAAGTGCTGCGCTACATAGCTGCGGTCGCGGTAGCCGTAACGCTGATAGATGGTGTCGATTGCCAGTGGTTCGCCATACTTGATGGCATCCTCAATAGCCGCACCCATTGCAGGTGCCATCGTGGCGCGGATGCGTTCCAGTTCTTTGGTAACAGCGTCCATGCCTTGAACACGAATACCCATCAGCTCACATCCAGATAGACATAGGTGACAGAGACTTCATCTACCTGTGACAGCGCTGTCAGACGATAGCGTTTGCCTGTCAGTTCGTATTCTCCTGCTGCATTCATGCGGTAGGGTTCAAATTGGTCATCTGAGTTAACCTCGCCCTGTTGCAGCAGGAACTGCGCCATGAGGATCTTTTCTGGCACGTACTCATTAGACGCATACGCGGCACTGAGCCCGGTGCTACCTTCGATATTCACCAGTCTGGTTTCAGGTAATTCAGGATCACCACCTACCGGATAGTAGCGACACGGCACACCAAGCCGCTCGAATAATCTGAGCAACTTGGCGGCCTGTCTGGCTTGGCGAGTCATGCCAAAATCAGGCATTGATCTTCACCATAACGGTGGTGGCACCGTTGGCTGAAGCCGCCCAAGCTTTACCTGCTGGCTTATTGGTACCCACTACGGTGGTGATGTTCTTGGCAGAATCATCCCAATACAACTGCGCACCAACGGTGACATCATCAGCGGTAGCTTTGGGGAGTTCATACACGCCTTCGGTTGTGAACTCGCCAGCTTCGTTTGCGGCAACAGCAGCCACTGCCACGGCAAGCATGGCGGTCATTAATAATGCGCCACCACTGGTTACAGCCACGGTGGGGGTAAAGGTGATGGTCTTGCCATCCTGTACATAGTTTTTCATGCTGAGTTTCCTAAGCTGATAACAAAAAGCCGCCAGTGGTTAGCTGACGGCGATTGTTGGGTTATTGGAGTGAATTACACACCTGTGGATTTAACAAGGCCGCGATAGTCAAGTGGTGCCACACCTGCATCAATGCGCACTTTGGTTGCGATGCCATCAATACCAAATCCGTCTTGTTGCTCAATATACGGAGTATCGATACCATCCAGATAAGCCACTTCGATGGTATCACTACCCTGGCCTGCTGCTAGGTAGTAAGCCTTATCGCTTGCCGCTTTCAGACGCGCTTCTGAAATCACTACAGCAAAGTCTTGCACTGGGTTGGCAATACCAGCATTCACATCTGCACCTTTCACAGAGCTGGACTTGATGATCTGTGTCAGCGTGCGTTTCAGGTTTGGTGGGCACAGCACAAACTCAGGCATGATGTTCAATGCACGTGGGTTTTTGCCACCTGTGATTTGGCTTTCCATCAGTTCAGCCAACAGCCCCAAGTTTTCAGCGCTTGGTGCGCCAGAACCTAAGTTGCCATGGTCGGCATGGAACAGTGTCTTTCCATCAGACATTTTTGGATTGCCAGTTAAGATGGCAAATACCAAGTCGCCAATGGTGGCTTTCGCTGCGGCCCCCATTTTTTCAGGGATAATCGACAGCATAGCCATATCATCATTGATGATCGCTTGGCGGGTGATAGAGAAAATTTCACCATAGGTTGCCAGCGCAATATCAGCGCCAGTGTCACCTAAGGTGATGTACTTGTACTCTGCCCCTTCGCGCACTTGGCGCAAACTACCAAACTCTTCAAGGCCAACACGTTTAGATACTTTAAAATCACTTAGCTGGCCTTTGCGGGTGAAGCGTTCAAATGATTCAGTAGCCAGTTCCCAGCCTTTCATCACAGACTTATTGGCCACATCCAGCAAGATGTTACCGAAGTCGGATGAACTGTGAGTAAACGCCAGGCTGACCATCTGCATTTGGTTCAAACCCGCAATGCCAATGCCGCGATCAATCAATGACGCGCGTGCAAGCTCTTTAAGGTTGTAGGTTGAATAGCCGTTGTCTTTCTCTGCGGCGGCGTGACCAGAACGTGCCATCAGGTGAGCCTTAATTGAATCACCCACAATGTTGCCGTTACCAGAGTGGATAATGGTACGTTGCGGCTGTGATGCCAAAGGCGTGGTATTCTCGCCAAGTTTCGCCAGGATCTTATCCTTCGCTTTTTCGGCATTCATTTCCACATCGGCAATGCATTCATTGCGCAGATCTGCAAACTGCGGCCAGCTGGCAAACAGGGTGTTGATGCCATCAACACGGGCCTTATTCATCACGGCAGCAGCAGCGTTGATTTGCTCCTGCGTGGGTTGAGCAGCTGCTGGTGCAGGTGCTGCGGGTTGATTAACAGGTGCAGGTGCCGGAGCAGGCTGCGGGATATTGGCACCATTGCCCTGCGGTGCCAGCAGGATTTCCAGAGCTTTAGGCATATTGGCGTAATCCTTCATACGATTGGATTGGAGTGATGCCGCCATTGCAAGCGGCTCGGTAAGCGTGTCGGCAAAACCTTTATCAACAGCCTCGCGGCCAGTGAGCCAGGTTTCTTCTGCCAGCAGTGCGTGCAGTTCTTCGTCGGTCATGCCGGTTTTGTCGCGGTATGCGCCAACCAGATTGCCCTCAACTTTGTCGAGCAGGTCGGCATATTTGCGCATGTCTTCAGCATCGCCCATGGTGCCGCCCCAAGGCTTATGCACCATCATCATGGCGTTTTCTGGCATCACCACTTCATCAAATGCCATGGCAATTACTGAGGCCATGGAAGCGGCAAGACCGTCGATGTAGGCGACTTTGTGCGCCGGGTAATTTTTGAGGATGTTGTAGATCGCCATCCCTTCAAACACATCACCACCGGGGCTGTGAATACGGGCAGTGAGTTTGGTGATCTTGCCAAGGTCACGCAGTTGAGTAGCGAACTGTTTGGCGGTGATACCCCAACCACCAATCTCGTCGTAGATCATCAACTCAGCTTCGCCGTTGGCAGCAGCTTTCAGGCTGTACCAACTTTTATCCGGCTTGTTGGTTTGTGTCAGTGCGCCTTGCGGTGCGATCATTGCGCCGCTTGTCAGCACGCTCGCGCAGCAGGCTGCCGCTAGCATTGTTCGTTTCATTGGAAACTCCATTGGTAGATGGGTCTGGGTCGTTGGCAGTGATCATGCCGTGGTCGCGGTTGTAATCGACTTCGCGCTGGCGCTGGCGTTTGACTTCTGACGGGTTGCGTCCACGTGCCCTTGCCCATTCCGCTTCGGTGGCAGCATTTCCGGCGATCATGGCTTCCCAACCGTCGGCCTCTTTTGCTGGGTCAATCCACGGCATGGTGGGGCCGTAGTAAACAGCATCAAACAGGGTGCGCACATCAAGCTCTGGCGGCAGACGCAACGGGTCAATCTGGTTAAGCTGCTCGGCTTCTAACCACTGGCGGTACACTGGCCGTGACCAGCCCGCGCAAAACCACTGTTGCAGGATGCGGTTAGATTCGTCCTGCTCGACTAGCTCTTGACGTTGGCTTGAGTAGGTACCGCTATAATCGCGGGAGATACTGCTGTAACTGGTGCGAGTCCCCGCGCCGCAGGCTTTAAGCTGTCCATTGCGAAACTCGACCATGTGGACGTTGGGGCGGTTTGACTCGATCATGCCCACGTCTTCTCCGGGGGCGAGATCATCAAAGGTCATGCCTGGGGCAATGGGGATTTCACGTGCGGTTTGCTCACAGGTTGGTGGTGTGTAGTCCTGTGGTGAACCGCGCTTGATATAAAACGCTAAGGCCGCCGCAATACGGGCGGCAACGCGTTCTGATTCTTCGTAATCTTTGATATCCGCCAGCCGAGTTAGAATGCCGTGGAAGATACTGATGCCACGGTACTGATGCAGCCGTTTGATGTTAGCCAGGTGCATCATGGCCTTGGCTGGGATAAATTTAGTTTTATGCTTAAACCCCACCACTTCCTGTGGGTGTTGCAGCAGTACGTTGTACCCCTTTACCCGACGCCAGCTATCAACGCTGAAGCCCTGAATGATGCCGTTACCAGGCTGATCATAGAAGGGGATAAAATCTGGCTCTAATGCTTCAATGCTGTAAGGCGTACCTTGTGGGTTTAGGTGGTCTAACTTAGGAATTTTACCCACTACGTGCTGGCCGAATACTTCACCATCCCTCAATGCGGTGCGTAGCGCAAGACGCTCAAATTCTGGGCGAGTGAACTTGCCAGTAACATCTGGCTTTAAGCTCCACGCCGCAAAACGGCGTTGCAGTTCTTCGGCAAATTTATCCAGGATGTTGCCATCTTTGTCGCGTGGCTGAGGCTCGACAATGAAGCCCTGTGCGCCGATCACCCGTTCTTCAAGACGGTCTAAAATGCCGATGCTGATATCGTGGTTTTCATCCAGCCAGCGGGCTTGCTCGCGCAGTGACTTACCCGCAGCAAATACGGCAGTATTGGCGCTGCGACCTTCTTTGTTGGCTTTATGTGTGCGACTTGGTTTTGCGGCTTCATAGCCTTTGATGCTTTGATACTGCATCGCGGCAACAGCACGGTTACGCGCCCACTTCGGTGATATCACCGCAATGGCATCGTTAAGAATACTCATGTGAACCTCAGTCGAATGACGCGAGACTGTAACCGCCACGGGGGCGAGTGGTGGCAGTTAACCGGCGTTCCCATTCCAGACGACCGGCGCGGATCTCTTGCAGGTTTTCCATTGTCATGGTCTTGCCATTGATCACGGAGGTTTTACCTGCCAGCAAATCAAGTTCAGCCTCGAGGTAGGCATCAATCATCTGTTGGATCTGTTCTTTGGTCACAGCCAGCCCCCTGAGCCTGATGTTTTCAGCCAGTTGTTGTTAGCGGTTGAAGATTTCGGTTTTACTGGTGCAGCGGCTTGCTGCGGTTCATCTTCTGGTTTGGCAATGGCCTTTTCGGCCAGCTTGTCCAAGTTGATACCAAAGCGCTCTTTAGCGATATATAGCGCTGCCAAGGCATAGACGAAACAGTCAAGTGCCTCGTTGCGGCGGCCTTGGTTATCCCAGCGGTAGATGATCTTGCCATCACGACGCTGTGGAATTTTGCGTTCAGCTGTTAACTGCTGCAGCTCGGTTTCATCGCAGATGCTGTCATCCATCGGAAAATGAATGGCGCCAGGCTTAGCGTGATTTGGATCTGGCTGAATATGCAACCTAGCCATGATCAACTCTTTGGCGTTGTCGGTACCCACTTCCGTCAAGTACACACCTTTACTGGTGCGCTTACGCGGGAAGTTGGCGATCGGCTTACCGTAGACGTTGGCGCCTTTTACCGGAATAACCCGATGTACCCCAAGACGCTTGCTCATGCTGTAAACAGTGTCGGTATAGTGACCGCCAGAGTCCCAGCAGATGATGCCGATTGGCAGCACAAGACCATCTGCCCGGGTATAAGTTTTGTTTAATCGCTCGGCAACTTTATCCAGTAGCTCTTTGCTGTCTGGCTTGCCATAAAGAATAAAGCGATCAATTAACCAACTTTCTTCGCCAGCACCAAAGCCCCATACGCGACCTTCATAACGGTCATCCTGCGTATCAATACTTGCAGTGACATACACCACGCCTTGCGGCATCTTGCCGCTGGGGTACATCTCGCGGCGGCGGTGCAGTTCTTCCCATTCCAGCTTCTCGCCGGTGTCATCGTCCCACGGCTGGCCAAGTGTGGTATTCACAAAGGTTTGCAGCTTGCTGCGATCGCCTTTGGCTTTGTAGAAGTCTTCGACAATCTGCGCCCAGGTGGTAAACGGGCTGTACGCCGTCCACACATAAAAGGCGATACTGGACGGGGTTGCCGCTTCGGTGCCGTCAGGGTTGAAGAACTCCAGCCCGTCTTTGGTCCAGATGCTGCTGTTTTTGCAAATCCATTTCGCTGCCGGGTGTTCCTGCATTTCCATCAACTGATGGTTTTCGATGGCACAGGCACAATGTTCACAGCAGTAATAAGCGGTTGATGGATCATGGTCGCGCCACTTGATACCAAAGGGCTCGTCTTTGCCACCCCACTTTAATGCTTGCAGTTCGCCGCAGTGTGGGCATGGCAGGTGAAACTGCATCTGCACCCGGGATTCACTACAGGCTTTTTCAATCTGACACTGGCCCAACACTTTAGGCGTGGAGCCACGGATTGACTTGCGGTAAATCGAGCCTTCGGTTCGTTTATCACCGAGAAAGGTTGGCGAGCCTTCTTTCTCGATGCTGTCGTCAAAGGCGGCGAGTTCGTCATATATCGCTTCATCTGCGGAGACTTCACGATAGTTTTTGGCGGCTTTACCACCACGGATCCACAACTGCTTGCCGTTGGAGAATCGTTTGGTGTTGAGCGTTGAGTCGCGGTGCTTGCGGCCATACCAGGGCGCAATGTTGAGCCATACCGGAATATCACGGATCGCACTCTCAACGTGCGACTTCATAAACTCTTCGGCGCTGGCATCTGTGGGTTGCCACAGGATAACGTTGCGCTTTTTGTGCTCAATTTTATAAGCAGCGTTTGCCATCAGCAATTTGGTGTAACCCACCCGCGCTGACTTCATTACGTTAATGGTGGGGATCTGGTCGTTGCCCATGGCGTTGAGAATAGCCACCTGAAACGGCAGTGTTTCCCATTTGCCTTCTAAGTAGCTGGATTCGCTACTCATGTAAAAGTGGGTGTCGGCATACTCTACCGCCGTGAGCATGGGCGGTTTACGCATGGCCGTCAGGCCAAGATGAATGGCGGCAGACAGGTTATGTATCTGTGCTGCCGAGATAGTCATCTAGCATTGTCTCCATGTCGGATCCCACTTCGGCGGCTAGATTAGAAGCTTTGATGATCTCCGCTTTGATGGCGTCTATTCGCGCCGGTGGCATATCGGGATATTTACGTTTAATCCGCAGTGGTATCTGTTCGAGAATGGCGCTGATCTGTGCTGATACCCTTTGTAGTACAAAGGTGCTGAATGCAACCTCGACGACTTCTTTGCGGTCTTTTTCGTTTTTCAGTTCCTGACCATCGGCCTGAGCTTTAGTGAGTCGCCAACGTTCAAAGTCTAAGTTTGGCTTTTCAGGATCATCTTCTGGTGCTGCGGTTTTCTTGCGCTCGTTGGCCACACGATTAGCAACCACATCGGAAACGGAGTAGAACGCCTGCCGCCCTTCTCGTTTGGTAATGGGCACATCCCATTTATCAAATGCCTGGGTACTGATCCCTAAGCTGCGGCACATGTCGGTTTTGTTGAGCAGTACCGGTTCGTGATCCTGTGGCTTGATGCGTGGCATTATTCATTGATTTTCTTTAGCTGCGCTTGCTTCAGTTGCATTTCAAGCGCGTGTAATTCGGCGTTGCGGCGGTCTTGGATCTCTTTTAGTTCAGCATCACGCGCTGACTCGGCAGCTCGCCGCTGTTGGTAGTAGAAGTTGCAAAAACCGGTTAGCACTGTAAAGAACACCGAGACGATCACCAACCAGGTGTTTGGCGAAAACATACCGAATAAACACGTTAAAGCATTGGTGAGATAACTAAACAGGCTGAATCCTTTCTGCATTGGGTCATTCATTATGCGGGTCCTGTAGTTGCAGGTACTGGTCTAGCTTTTGCCACTTCATGTCGCAAGTGCTTAATGCATCAAGCAGTTTGCTGACATAACTCTCGTTGTCGGTGTTATCGACAATCTGATCAGAGTTGTACGGAGGTGGGTCGCAACGTACCTGTGTCAGTTCCTTTGGGATATTTACAGGCGTCGGTACTTCGGTGGTCACGATTGGCGCAATACACTGCGAGCTGCCGCAGCCGCTTAACATCATCAGGAACGACAGCAGTAGCCCAAGTTTTGGTTTGTTCATTCTGGCTGTTCCTTAGTTGGATGACGGTATCCAGTAGCTGCTGTGCGCGGGTTCGTTGAATAGAAGCTTGTTGCTCATAATCCGCAGTGACTTGGGCGTAATCATCGAGCCGTTGCTGCAATAGTTTTTTTTCTTGCTCTTGCTGTTTGATGGTCAGCGTGAGCGTATCAACATTGCCCTGCAGCGTTTTATTCCCTTCAACAACTATGCTGTAGTTAGCCTGTGCCAGCGCGGTGGCATCGGTAGAAAACTTGAGTCCAACACTTAGCGCCACAATGGCAAGTATCAGCACTGCGATGATCGTCAAGTGGGCGTTACCCACGGCGGTTTTAATCCAGGTCAGCATGGGTGGCTCCTTGTAAGCAGAGTGTTTGTTCGCGTTGGCGTCGGACAACCAGACCAGCCAGCCTTTTACCTTTCGCATAAACCCAACGGCTAAGCTGTTGGCAGGCACCGATGTTGTCACCGGCTAACAGCTTCTTGCGAAGTGTGCTGGTAGAGAATGCGCCAGCGCCTATGTTGTAGATGAAGCTGAGGTATGCAGCGTGTTCCTGATCGGTTAGCTGCACTTGTCTGGTCAAACTCATGAGTTGGTTGTTGTAACGGACGAGATCTTTTGCCAACTGTGCCAGGCACTGTTCTTCGGTAAATGTCTGTCCAGGCGTTAATGTCGGTGATGTGTGTCCGTAGCAGGCGGTGATGATATCTACCGGGTCCAGATAACTACTGGTTACCAGAGCCTCTTCGGAAGCTATCATCATGCCACCGCTAAGCAATGCCCCACTAAAGCCAGCAGATATCATTCGTGATGTATATGGATTTTGGACTCATCCAGATCTTCCTATGTGGGATGAAGATACAAAGAAGGAAGAAATTGATAAATGGCTATTAGAAAACAATGGTTCATTTCATTTTGAGATGATGGATGGTGATGCTCCACAGGAACTATTAGATCGTTATTTTGAAGAAGGTGAATCAGATTGTAGTTACTGGCATCCATTCGATAATCGACCTGGGAGCTTCTTAGTCAGTATTCATGATACTGAAGATGGACCAGTTGCCATGTACTTCGTACCCAATTCATCAAAAGCAATGCTTGATGTGATTGCAGAACGTCAGCGTCAGATATCTGCAGAAGGCTGGACTCTAGAGCATGATGATAAATATCAGCATGGTGTTTTAGCATTCGCAGCAAGCTGTTATTGCTTAGCCAGTGTGTTTCCTAACAGCAGTGAACGTGAAAATGTTCCGTCTACATGGCCATTTGCTGGAAAATTTTGGAAGCCTACAACCCCACGCCGAGACTTAGTTAAAGCAGCAGCATTAATCCTCGCAGAGATTGAGCGCTTAGACCGTAAAGCGGATAAGGAGGCAGCATGATAAAGCCTCTGGTTCCCGGGCACGAAACCGCCCGCAAGATCAATGCGCTGATCTCACTCACTGATATCACCAGCGATGATGTGAAAACCGCGCTGCACGACCGCTACGTGAAAGGCCACACCCAAACAGCAGCGGCAGCAATCAACGGTTTAGATGAAGGTAACTTCTCACGCAGCTGCGTCAGCATCGAACTAGCCGCATCCAAAGTCGAGATCTGCAAAGAAGAAGACTGGTCACGCTTTGGCTACAAATCTCCTTCCCTTCAACAGCATCACACTTGTGAGACAGCTAACAAGGAGGTGGCAGCATGAGCTTTGCAGTATTTGGCGCATCACTGGACTACTGCACCAAAGTAGCCAGAAAGCGCGTTAAACCCGTTAAAGGAAGCGGTAAAAACCTAGTGCAGTTGACTGCTGAAGAATGGGAAAGCGAGGTCACAAAGTACGCTAAGCATCTATTTGAAGCTATTGCGTCAGGTAAGAAAGCAGCCCCGAAAATATCAGCTGATATGACGCAACCATCTGCCGCCAAAGAGTTCATTGCTTTAGCAAAAAAAACAACTGTTTGCGCAGACCTGAGGATATTCCAGCGAGCACCAGTGAAAGGCAGGACAAATCCGAAAACCAAACAACCGATCATGAAATTTCAACCGTGGCCACTGGTGGAGGATGTCGCATGAACAACGCCACTTTAGTCAACCAGACCAGCGCCGAAAGCGGTTTTGAGTATTACACACCGCCAGTGTGGACAGCAGCTGCTCGTGAACTGATGGGCGCCATTGATCTGGACCCAGCAAGCAACGCCATCGCTAACGAAATAGTAAAAGCAGATCACTATTTTACCCAAGCGGATGATGGGTTAAAGCAGCAGTGGCATGGCCGCGTGTGGATGAATCACCCTTTCCACAGGGGTGAAGCGCCTTGCATCAGTAACCACAGCAAGTGCAAAAAGAAAGCCTGTAAGGAACGCGGATACCATATCACCGAAGCGATCCCAGGCAATGCTGACTGGATAAACAAACTGATCGGTGAGTATCAATCTGGCCGTGTCACTGAAGCTGTGTGCATCACCTTCTGCAATTCATCAGAAGGATGGTTTCTACCACTGTTGGAGTTCCCGCAATTATTCCCACACGGCCGAGTGCATTACATCGGCAAAGACGGACAGCGCGTGAAAGGCTGCACCAAAGGCAGCGTGATCACCTACATCGGCACCCGCACCGCTGCGTTCGCCAAGGCATTCGGACACTTAGGCACTGTAAAAGTACCTTACAAGGAGAGGAATAATGGCTGAACCTATTCCTGAAATGACCTTTTTAACTGAGCAAGAAGTTGAGTTTAAGCCGTTGCCTGATGTACAGAAGGCATAAGGAGCGAAGATGGACCAATACACCACACTAGAGGATTGGGCACAGCAGCACATCAAGTTTCCGGTATCTACTGCCACTCTGAGAGCATGGGCAAAATCAGGATGTATCATTCCCAAGCCAGTTAAACTTGGTCGGCGGTGGGCGGTTAAAACCAATGCTATCTATGTTGATCCAAGCAGCCGCAAACCTGCTAATGATATTCAAGACGATGTTGTTCGGAGGATTCTAAATGGCAGCAAGGCCTCGTAAATTCAACTTGGGTGTTGAAAACCTATATTGCCGGCAGGATAGCCGTAATGGTGAGGTTTACTACCAATACCGCGACCCTCGTAATGGTAGATTCCATGGTCTTGGCAAGGATAGAGAACTGGCAAAGGAACGGGCAACATCATTGAACTTGCTAATTGCTCAACAGATGGCAAGTTCAATACTGGAAACCATAAACAGTAAACCAGAACGCAAGAGAATATCAGGTATCGCTTTTAAGCTTTGGGCTGAAAGGTACATGCAGATACAGCAAGAACGTTTAAACAGTGGTGATATCCGCGATAACACCTACCGATCACGTAAGTCGCAAACCAAAATAATAGTCGAGTCGATTGGTAGCATATTAATTAAAAACATCACGACAAAAGACTGTTATGAATTAATCCAGTCGATTAAAGCACAAGGGAAAGAACGTACTGCTCAGGCGGTGAGATCATTACTCATCGATATGTTTAAAGAGGCAGCTCAGGCTGGTGAAATTGATGGTGGGTTTAATCCTGCATTGGCAACAAAAGCACCAAAGGTAAAAGTTTACCGATCACGTTTGGATGTTACACATATCGAACCAATACTAAGCGCATCAACGGCCTATGAGCCGTGGGTTAAAAATTCGATATTACTGGCGCTTGTTACCGGGCAACGCCGCATAGATGTCGCCAACATGCAGTTTAAAAAGAGTGCAGACTGGAACCGTGCTTATGAAAGCTGGAAAAGCGGAGATAGAAAAACTCCGCCTTATTCCTTTGTAGAAGACGGATGGCTTCATGTGTTTCAGCAAAAAACTTCAACGATGCTAAGGCTTCCACTTACGCTAAAGCTTAACGCTATCGACATGACCATAGGTGATGTTGTGTCTCAATGCCGAAGTAACTGTGTCAGTAAATACATGCTCCACCATTTAAGAGGTACCCAAGGCGCAACAGTTGGGGATCCAATTCATTATGACACCATATCAAGACGGTTCGCAGATGTAAGAAACGGCAGCGGAATCGCCTGGTCTAGTGATGCACCTACGTTCCACGAATTAAGATCATTGTCTGAACGCCTTTATGCGGAGCAAGGGATAGATACTCAGATCCTGTTAGGACATAAGGACCCAAGAACAACCGCAAACTATCATGATGTACGTGGTCAACTGTGGATTGATTTGGTGATTTAACAGCAGAATTTAAGCTGAGTTTTGGAGAGGAATTTTGGAGAGATTTTGGAGAGAAAAATAATTATATATAAATCATAATCTTACAAAACAATCTGATATTGCCCATGCAAACGAACAGGATACTACGAACCTCAGTCAGGTTAAGAGCAGACAAATTCAAAAAGACTCCGTTGCGCTATCAGGTACAGACTGCCACTCAAGGGCTTTGCCAACTGGTTGATTTTCTGCACCATGTGTCAGTTGATAGTCCAATCTTACCCGAAGGAAACGCGCGAACCTAGGTTTACCTTTGCTGGTAACGCCGCTGTAGGCAAACGTTACCCAGCTGCCAATGGCGGGGGGTTGCTTCCGCTCGGCATCAGTAAATCCGGTGCCAATACGAAACTGCACGCCAGCCGCAGTTTCCACCAGTAATGCCCCCATCATGCCCTGGTATTTGCCCTTACCTGGTAAAATTGCCAGCACTCTGGCTTCATCATCTTCTATCGCTTTCAGCTTAAAGAGATTACCACTGCGCCCACTGGTATAAACTGCATCTTGCCGATGCAACATTAGCCCTTCACCGCCACGGTCCAATATCGTCTTTAACCAATGTTGTAAGGCGGTGCTATCCTCCAGTCGACGTTGCGGGATAACACGAAGATAGGGCGTTAATTGATCATACGCTGCGAATTGCTTATAACGTGCAGTAAAACTGCCAGCTAAAGTCGGCGCATCAAACAAGTAAAGTTTTATTGACCGCCACACTTGTTGGTCACTGTTGCTTCTGGCGGCGACGGAGACTTGCTCAAAACTGCCATAGCCAGCCCATAATTCGCCTTCCAGGACGATTGGCGGGAAGCCGTCAGTGAACCAAGCGGGAGCAGCAATTACCAGACCGGAACGGCTTAGCAACTGCCGACCATCCCAGCGGGCTCGGACGCCATCCAGTTTTTCACTCACCAGAAAGTCAGCAATATTTTCCTGAGATTGCCAAACCTTGGCGAGTTCAGCCGTGGGGATAGCGGCAGTCACCAGTAGTGGGATCAAAAGTCCACAGATAGCTGCCCCTACTAACTTGATGCATCTCCTTACACGTGCGGTTAGTCGCATATTGGCCTCCTTGCCGAGATGTGTACTTTTTCAGTCTAGCGCATTGAATCGCGCCTGCTGGTAAATCATCACTGACACTTTCCCTTAAAGGAACAGGTGTTATACTGTCGCGGTTTTTCACCAGGGCTTAGTGACTAACTGAAATCACTCAGCAAATTAACTTAATAACGGGTCAGCTGTTGCACCATGAAACCAGCCAATAACCACGGAATAAAGCGTATTTTTCGCGCTACCGGATTTTCCATGCAAGGGATTAAATCTGCCTGGATCCACGAAGCCGCATTTCGCCAGGAATCTATCCTTGCACTGCTCATGCTGCCATTTGCCATTTGGGTAGAAGTGCCCATCATGGAAAAGCTATGGCTGATCCTGACCGTATTTTTGGTATTGATTGTAGAACTGTTGAATTCGGCAATTGAAGCAGTCGTTGACCGTATTGGCGATGAATACCACCCATTGAGTGGTCAGGCCAAAGATATTGCGTCAGCGGCAGTGTTTCTCAGCTTGTGCCTGTGTGGTATCACCTGGCTAGTGATCTTATGGCCGCTATTGAAAGCAGCCATATAATCCATAAATAGCTATTCAGGCCTGAGTTTTTAAGTAGTTCACGGCCTGTAAGATCTGCGGTAACCGGTCATTACTGGTAAGGTAAGAGACATACACGCTACGACTGATGGTGCTGGTATGGGGCACTAAATATAACTGCCCCTTATCAAGATATGACTGAACCATTTTTTGCGGCAAAAATGCACAGCCACCATTATTTAACAGAAAATCCAAGGCAATTCGCGCTGAACCGGTATGCAATACCGGTAATGGCAGCTCCGCAAAATCTCGTGCATGTTGAATATTAAATGCCGTGCCCCAATCAACCTTGATGTACTGTTGCTGCAAGGTATCAGCCAGCGACATCACCGGCTCACAACTGACCAGTCCCAGCACAATTTCGCCTATCTGTAACAGTTCAAACTCTTCCAGCTTTGGCGGATCGAAGGAAATCGCGATATCCAGCGTGCGCTCCATCAATTGTCTGGTCATAGTAGACTGGTTCTGCACTTCGGTACGTAACGCAACGCCAGACAACCCCACGTGTAACCCTTGCAGATAATCCTGCAGATAGGCATCCCAGATATTCGGTGCCGCGCCAATCGCCAGTTGCACTGATTGGACCTGACTTAATGAAACATCCTGTTTAGCTCGTTCCCATGCCAATAAAACGGCCTCCGCATGTACCAACATACGCTCACCGGCCGGGGTTGGCTGAATGTTATTACGCTGCCGTTCAAACAGTTCTACGCCAAGAATGCTCTCTAACTGCTTGACACGAAAAGAAACTGCGCTGCGGGTTAAATAAAGATTTTCAGCAGCTTTACCAAAATGGCGGGTGTGGGAGACTTCAAGAAACGTCTTGAGCAGATCGGTGTCCATAAAAATTCTTTATCAAACAAGACAAATTTTTTTGATTTATAAATCAATCATACTAGCCAATACTCAGCTTGCAAATCTCTGGTACAGGTAATTTTGCAAGGATATGACGATGTTAACCACGACTTCTACACCATCTGGCGTGCCTCAAGATAATGTTGCCAGTTTTACTGCGACTCGCCGTTTTTATGATGATGCCAATTTTCCCAAAGGGTTTCACCGCTGCGGGGATTTTACTCAAAAAGAAGCCGAGTTGCTTGAGACTCACGGAGTTGCCCTGAAAGCTCTCGCGGAGGGAACGATGTTACCCCGTACGGCCGATGAACAACGCTTCGTTGATGTAATTAACGGTTCGCAGACCGCATCTGCTCCAATGGAAAAACTTTGGATAAAGTACCTTACCCTAGCGCAGGGTCGACCTTTTTATGCGGTGGTCGGCACAAATCTGGTACGCACAGCTGAGACGGAAGAGTATCTGGATACTTTAGATGTTGAAGCAGATGCCAGTGACGAGGATGAAGAACCGGAAGCTGAGGAAAAGGCCTAAGGGAAAAATGTCCGCATAGGCGTTCAAGCGCTGTAACAAAAGGAGGCAATCAGCCTCCTTTTTCTGCATCTCAATCTGCGCGTCAATTAACGCCCATCTTGTGCCCGACGCTTTTTAAAGTCGGACTCTTCCAGCCATTTTGGCCAATCACGATTATTGGCAAGCTTGTCCAGAATATCACTCATTAACGTCAGGTCCTGCGATACGCCACCGAGATCCCAATGAGGATCATAACGGTCAGCAGGCTGATGATACTTGTGCTTGATATAGTCCGGATCGGTATCGCCAAGACTGAGGAACAGCAATCCTGGCACCCCTTCTTTCGCTAACGCAAAATGGTCAGAGCGGAACATTAGCCCGTTTTGTGGACGGGGATCTGGCTTCACAACGCGTCCCTGAGCCTTGGCAGCATCGGAAAGGTATTTTTCTAACGCTGACACACCATCACCATACTGCAGCACATAGTTTGTCGGTTTACCCACATTCATGCCATCAATGTTTAGCAAAGCCACCAGCTGCTTAGTTGGTACAGGCGGGTGCTCGGCAAAATACTGAGCCCCCAACAGCCCATTTTCTTCGGCAGTAAAGTCTGCAAACAAAATTGACCGTTTAGGCGCATCCTTACCTTTCAAGCTCTTAAAATAACGCGCCAGTTGCAATACCCCCGCAACCCCAGAGGCGTTATCCACCGCGCCGTGATATATCGCTTCCTTACCATCAACCATCGCTTTACCAAGATGGTCCCAGTGAGCATGCATGACTAACCACTCATCAGGATGCTCAGTACCTGGTAGCAATCCGGCGACGTTATGAGAAGTCGCCAGCTCAATGCTGTTATTAATGGTCAAATTAGCGGTTAAATGCAGCGGAATCGCTTTAAAGCCTTTTTTGATAGCGGTGAGTTTTACCTGGTCGTAGTCTAACCCTGCGGCTTTAAATATCTGCTGTGCCACACTGTGCTGGATCCAGCCCATCACGCCCACGTGAGACAGGTTTTTGTTAGCGTCCACCAGCGTATATTTTTTATTGGTATTACTGCTTTCTACCACATTCCAGCCATAGGCTGCTGGTGCGGTTTCATGCACAATAAACACCGCCTTGGCGCCCTCGCGGGCAGCTTCTTCATACTTGTAAGTCCAGCGACCGTAATAGGTCATGGCATTACCTTTAAAGACCTTGGGATCCTGCGTGGCAAAACCAGGATCATTGACCAGCACAATGACCGTTTTGCCTTTAACATCGACACCGGCATAGTCGTTCCAACCATATTCCGGCGCATTAATACCGTAGCCAACGAACACGACATCACTGTTATCAAGCTTAACTTGCGGCACGACTTGTTCCGTACGGGCGGTAAAGTCGCTGCCGTTAGCAAAAGTCAGATCACCAACTTTAAGCTGCATATTCTGATCAGCAGTAATCTCAGCCATTGGTACATTCTGTACAAAACTGTTACCAAACGCAGGTTTCAAGCCGATATCACGGAAAGACTTTGCGAGATAATCTATCGTTAGCTTTTCGCCTTCGGACAGCGGGCCCCGGCCTTCAAATTTATCACTGGCCAGAGTCTTCACATCGTGGCGGTAAGCCGATTCATCAAATTGAAATGGCGCAGCATGAACCATGGGCAGGAACAACAAGCCCAACGCGGCTACCAGAGAGGAGGGTTTCACTACAACTTCCTTACTTCCGACAATATTATTGTTGAATTTTCATTGTAACAGCGAATATGCTCCCGACAATCGTAACGCCCGATAACTGAAAGCAAATTTGTAATAAGTTGTAGCTGACATGCTAAGATGGCGAGATAACAAACAGTGGTAAGTTGAATGACTCAATCTTTATTACAACAAGCGGCCCAATATCTTAAAAAAGCATTGCCACTTATGCTGAAATATCAGATACCGACAACGCCTACTAACTATGCGTTATGGTATACCTATGTTGGCGAGCAAAATTCGCAGCTCAACGCCCAGCTTGACGAAGTGATTTCACAGTACCAGACCTGCCCGCCAACCACGGCAGCAGTGTTGTACCAACAGCATATTGGTGATCCCAAAGATCTGGATGTCAGTAACCTGCGGCAAAACATGGAAGCAATGACCACAGAGTTAGCGCAGTCATTAAAAGATACCAGCGTCGACACTGATGCTTTCAGAAACAAACTGGAGGCAAACTTCGGTAAGTTAAGCTTACTGGAACAAGAAGCCATCAGTCTGGAACAGGTGATGGATATGGTGCGCGGATTGGTAAAAGAGTCTGACGACATCATCAACAGCACCGCCTACTTTACCCGCCAACTGGATAAAGCGCAGCAAGAGATTGAAGCATTACGTCAGCGGCTTTCTACGGCTGAACATGATGTCATGTACGATGCATTAACAGGATGTTTCAATCGTCGGGCTTTTAATCTGGATATCTCTGCATTGCTGCAGCAGTCTCCGGAAGGCACCTGCTTAATCCTCAGTGATATCGACCATTTTAAAGACTTTAACGATACTTATGGCCATGTATTGGGCGATCAAGTGCTACGTGCGGTTGCCAAACGTATGCAGGAAAATTGCCGTGATGGCATCAAACTTTACCGTTTTGGTGGTGAAGAATTTGCGGTATTAGTACCTAAAAGCCAGCTAAGGATTGCCAGACATCTTGCTGAATCGCTGCGGCGCTCATTGGAGAAAGTCACCGTACGTGATCGCAAACAGCACGCAAGTGTCGGTAACATCAGCGCCAGCTTTGGCGTCAGTGAATGGCAACCCAAGGATACGGTTGCGGGTTTTATTGAACGCACTGACCAATTTTTGTATGAAGCCAAGCGCTTAGGACGTAACCGAGTGATGCCTATTAACGGTTAGTTACGCCGCTAATCATGGCGTAACGCCCCCCGCCTACAAGCTTACTCCGGTGAGTTCTCGGATTGAACGGCGCAGCCACATGGGGTTTTACCGACTTTATTCAGCGCCGGATTGGCATACATTGCGAGAAAAATAGCACGTTGTTCCTCTGCAATAGATTGCAAGCGCTGCGTAAATTTTTCTGATTGTGCAGCTATATCCGTTACGGTGACATTCGCGACACTTTCATCAGCATTGCCGGTGTACTGACGATAAGCGAGCACATTACTGGGGAACAGGTGATAGTTCTGCCAGATCTGCCGGTCTATCTCTGCCGCAACCGCTTCAGCGTTAGCGTAATCAGCCGCAAGTGGCGCACCGAATGCCAAATGCACTCTGCCCTTAAAACCAGCGATGCCAGAGGCGATACTGGCGATATCTTCATGGACCTGCTTACGATATTCACCTGTTTGTTGCAAACTATACAACTCGCGGGTCTTAGCCACATCACACGGGTCCCATTCATAAGAAATGGCCACAGGCACAATGTTCAGTTCCCGGATATAATCCGCAAAATCCTGAGTCTTAGGACGGTTCAGTGACAACATCGAAATGATTGCGGCGTTAGTGCAATCATTTCCATCCTTGGCGCGCCCTTCTCGCTGTGCTAACCACACATGACTATGCTCTTGCTGCAACGAGTGCTGGATAAAGGCGGATAGCTGTTTTGAGGCTTTGAGTTTTTCCCGTGGGCTACTGGCGGAACGCTTAACAATAAAACTTTTGTTCACACGCATCAGATCGGTCACATAATCTTTTGTCAGCAGATTGTCACCAATCGCGATCCGTACTGTTTGCTGTCCATGGGCATAAAGTGCCATATTCACGAATGCGGGATCGAGTGCAATATCGCGGTGATTACTGATAAACAGGTACGACTTATCTGCGGCCAACTGTTCCAGACCGGATACGGTTAATGCAGTAACGGTAGTAGCCATCATCCGCTGCATATATGCCGCGACCACTTGCTGAACTTCAGCCACCGTTTTTAATCCACTTAATTGACGCTGCAGATGTCGACTAACCAGCCAATCTGTAGCCCATGGTGCCAGCCGACTCAGTCGTGGGAAACGCCAACGCGCCAACGTTCGTCGGAGTTCATGACTTTGTAAAATTCGCGCCAGAACTGCAGATACTTCGTCATCATGGTAGGGACGAATATCATCAAAAGAGCCGTTGTCAGTCATTAACCGTATATTGCCTACTACTTGCACGCCGCATCGGCGCAGAAAATAAAACGGCAAAATACCCGAAACTTGCCAGATTGGCTACCACTCAAGGCACAATCCGACCAGTTGATCGAAAAACCACATTGGCAACGGTTTAATACCCATTGCCTTTGCGGATTGCTCAAGCCGATTGCTGCAATGGCACAACTTCCTCCGCTTCGACCAAGAATCGGAGCGTTGCGCCCCCCGTCAATGCATTAAACGGATAACAGGTGACCAATGTCAGCAGTGATTCATCGCCACTTGTGAGCCATTGTGTCTGCGATTCATGCACGATACGAGTGGCACGAATGCGATAAAAATGCACTTCACCATCCATGGTCTGTAAACGGATCATCTGCCCGCGACGCGCATAAGCCAACACGGCAAAATGGGTATCGCGATGTCCCGCAATAACCGTATTACCTACCTCACCCGGTTTTGCTCCACCCATTATCTGAGCTGGACCAAAGGCCAGATTACGGCCGCTGGCACCCGCGAGCACGTATAACGGAGGATTGTCACCAATCCATAATTTTCCAACCGGATGAGTATCGGCCCAGAACCATGGTTTATGAGGGTGTTTATCCTGCAAACTTTTATTCCAGGCATCCTCAATCAAATATTGGGCAAACATCGCTTTGGCCTGCATATATCCTCCTTTCATGATCATGGCCAATCCCGATAGCAACAGCAGTATCATCGCCAGACTGACGCACATCTGCTTAACCCCACCTGACCAGTCCAGCACAAACAGATGCCGATATGCGCTAGTGAATGCCATCAGCAACACCTTGCCTGCCATAAGCGCTGTCGCCAGGCGCCACAGAATAAAGCACCAATCAGACATAGCAGCCCAAGCACCAACATTAAGCGACTATCGGTTGCTGTTTGCGGCATGTTGCCAGAGGCTTGCCATCCAACAGGAGCCATATTCGGAGCTTGTCCCTGCACATTATGCTGCGGCGCAGGGTTCACTGGCGTCACATCAACGGCGATCAGACTGGTATAATGACTGACCAGATGATATTTCAGCGCCAGCGCAGTCGCCTGTTGCGTGGTACGCTCGCGATTGTCACCGTTACGCATCATTTCCAGCGAGGCTATCTGTTGTCTCGCCCAGAGCAAATCCAGCCCGAGCGCAGCGATACTCGCCTTGAGTTGCACCTGTTGTTGCCACCGTTGCCCGTTCCGCATTCCGGAAACCAATAACGGTGGTTGGTCTTCACTCCGCTCACGTAAATTGACCATTAACGGTTCGCCCATGTACAGGTCCGGAATAGATGCGGGCCAATAGTCGGGTACGGTGCCATCGCTATAATGCAACTGCACATCCGTTAACACTGGTGCCGCAATTTTGCTAAGTAGTGAAATTGTCTTCTGCTCCACTTCCTGCATATTGCCGATATAGGTAAACGTCCCACGCCCTAACTCCGCTGCGCGATGCATAAAATGACTGTTGGGCGCACTGCCAATACCGACGGTAAACAAGCGACTCGCCCCAAGCCGATTACGGATCATCTCAAACAGCTCATCTTCATTGGCAACGGCACCATCGGTCATAAAGATCACTTGCCGTAATCGCTTATCTTTGGCGGTTTTAGAATTGTCCTCGTTGGTCAACGGTAATGCTTGTCGCAAGGCTTTGGCCATTTCGGTACCGCCATCGGCATCGAGACACCGAACAAACTGCTGCGCCCGACCAAGGTTAACTGCAGTAACCGGTAGTGCTTCTGGCGCCAATGGCTGTACGTCTGAGTTAAACGCGACAATATTGAAATTGTCCTGCGGCTTAAGACTTGATAAGGCAAAGAGCACGGCACTTTTCGCCTGCGCCAAGGCGGCCCCCCCCATTGAACCGGAAGTGTCGATAACCAATATCAGCTCACGTGGTTGCGCAGTGCTTGGTGACTGTGCCGGCGGCATCAACATTAACAGACTGTAACGACTTTTATCTGGCATCACTGAGTTACCCGCACGGGGAGTCAGAAGATGTGTCTGCCCCATCTGACTATACAACGCCGCGGTTGGCTCCGCCTCCGGTTGAGGTTGCCATTCCAGGACAAAATCCCGCGCTGGCATTATCTTTGTCAGGGAAATAACCACCTGACCGTTAGACTGCGATTGCTGCTGGATCTGATGACTGGATGAGCGGATGGCCGCTAACGGGACACCAGCATTGAGCGTCACTGCAATATCGGTTCGATTAACAGTCGCTTGTTCGCGTTGTAGTGCATCACTATCGACCATCGGAGATTGCAGGGATAACGCATCTGTTAGCTGAGCCTCGTTGCGTAACATTGATAGCGGGACATAACGCGGTGTGATAGTCATTGGAAATCGCAAACTGAATTGACCGTCACGATAGGTCAGTGATTGCTGATAACTGAACGTGATCTCCAGGGATTCACCTGGACCCAAGTTGGCCACATCAGTGGTAAACAGATTCGGACGTTGCTGACTCAGCAAACTGGCTCGTTTCCCTTCCGCCTTTGCTTGCTCATAGAGTTGGCGCGCCTCTGTCCTGGGTTTGATCTGGCCTTCAATCCTCCGTTCACCGACCTTCATCTGCAAACTGTCCACTGCCGCATTTTCCGGTAACGGAAACAGGTAACGGCCATTGAGCCATTGTTCACTATGGTTAATATAATGCTGGGTGACGGTAACCCGATTCGTCAGTCCCGACACCTGCATCTTTACTTCGGTTTGCAAGTTTGGGGCAACGTCGGCATTGACACCTTGCCATTCCAAAGTGCCACAACCTGGCCACATGGGGTTAGCCACCAAGTCATCAGCCATTTGCGTTGAAGCAATGGCTGATACAGAGGTCAACAGATTAAACAGCAACACGGCTAACAGCAGCAGACCACCGGTTTGCATCAGGCTGAACATCCAGTCAGGCAGAAATGCCCGACTGTCCTCGCACCGCGATACATCCGCCGTTTCAACACGGCAAAGATGTGCTCCTTCAACCGTCTCAAGGAAATCCTTTTTCATACGTATCTCCTCAACTCGTTACTGATTATTGGCTGCCAACGCCGCATCAGGCCTTTGCAGACGCAAGGTCACCCGACGGTCAAAAAAGTCATTTTCTAGGCTTTCTTTTGGGTTCAACGGGGCGCTGGCACCATAAGCGTTCGCGGTTAATCTTGCGCCATTCACCCCTTGCTGGATCAGAAACTCCCGTACTGCCTGCACTCGCTGTTCGGATAACTGTTGATTGAATTCCGCCGAACCACGACGGTCAGCATAACCGGACAGATCCAGCGTCAGCTCTGGTGCAAGACTCATGGCAAACGCGATATCTTGTAACTGCTTCGCGAAATGAGGCTCAATCTCTGCAGTACCGGTACGAAACTGAACATTCATGCCTACCGTCAGTTCCTCCAGTTTCGATGCACGTGCTGCCTGTAAGGTCTTCAGTTGTCGCTGCGCTTCGGTGTATTGCGCTTGTAATTGCTCCAGTGACTGCTGTTTCTGATTAAGCACAGTGATTTGTTGAGCTTGTTCATCCAATGTTTGTTGCTGTGCTTTGAGGTGTTTGTCATCCCCAACGCTCTTCCCCACCAAGCTACCACTAAAGGCTCCGACAATGGCGCCGACTGGGCCGCCAACGACAGCGCCCAAAACCATACCACTACCAAAGCCAATGGCCGCCGGGGTCTGGTTGTCTTGCTGTTCCTGTGCCATCACAGGCATCGCCATCAGAGAAGAGATCACTAAAGCGGAGATAATGTGCTGTTTCATTTCACTGTTTCCTTGTTGTTAGTGTTAAGTCATCGTGCTTTCGATGGGGACATTAAACCTGGGTGAAATGGCGGACACAGGGAGTAAAAATGGCAGTTCGCCGATCAATTGTGGCAACAAAATGGCATTTGCCTGTGAGCACTTTTTTATCGGGCAAATTGTTGTATAGTCACGGCTAATGACTCATAACCCGAGATTTCAGCGCTCATGAAACGCATCGCTATCGTGGAAGATGAAGTTGCCATCCGCGAGAACTATAAGGACGTATTACAAAATCAGGGCTATAGCGTACAAGGTTATGCCAATCGCGCTGAAGCGATGCACGCATTCAATACCCGCCTGCCGGATCTGGCGATTATTGATATTGGGCTGGAACACGAAATAGATGGTGGTTTTACCCTATGCCAGGCATTACGGGCGATGTCTAATGCTTTGCCCATCATATTTCTCACTGCCCGGGACAGCGATTTCGATACGGTTTGCGGATTACGCCTTGGCGCTGATGATTATCTCAGCAAGGATGTCAGTTTTCCGCATTTGCTGGCACGCTTAGCCGCACTGTTTCGGCGCAGTGAATTAGCGGGCAGCAACCTTCAAAGCGAATCATTGATGGAACGCGGTCACTTGTCGATAGATGCTAACCGCATTCAGGTTTGCTGGAAGAATGCCCCAATTGAACTCACGGTGACTGAATTTTGGATGGTACACGCGCTGGCAAAGCATCCCGGCCATGTGCGCAGCCGGGGCGATCTGATGCAGGAAGCCAAAATTTATGTGGATGACAGTACGATCACGTCTCACGTTAAACGTATTCGCAAGAAGTTTCTGGCGCTCGATCCGGAATTCGACTGCATCGATACCGTCTACGGCATGGGCTATCGCTGGGATAGTCAAGCGTGAAGCTGCCGGTTTATCACCCGCCCATCGGTCTGCGCACCAAAACGCTGGTATTGTCGTTATTTCTATTAGGTTTGCCCTGGCTCAGTTATCAATACGTCTGGGAAATGGAAAAATACCTGCGTCATGGCCAGGAAAAAACGCTGGAAGGGACGACGCAAGCGTTAGCGACTGCACTACATGAACGCCCCAAGCTCTTTGACTCGCAGGCAAGCTTTCTAAAACAGGTAGAGAAAGGCCGCGACCTCTATGCTTATCCGCTACAAGGCCCGATCCAGCTGGATGGCAAACTGGACGACTGGGAACAATATCGCAGCAAATCGATGGAATACGGCGACGGTTACCGCTTGTTTCTGGCACAAAACAGCGACTCGAAACTGTCATTCCGCCATATGGTGGGCAAATACAGCGGTTACCTCTATGGCTTTTTTGAAGTCACCGATCCGCACGTTGTCTATCGTGGTCGTAACAGTCTGGCCGTTGATCGCAATGACTATCTGGATATTGCCACCCAGGCATCGGATGGCAGCTTTCACCGTTATGTGGTGGCCAATATGAAAGACGGCTGGCTCAGCAGTTATGAATTGCCCGCCGATGCCACCCTCACCTCACCGGTTGTCCCGGAAAACCGCATTCAGGGGCAGTGGCGTAAAACCGAACAGGGTTACAATATTGAACTGCGAATGCCACTAGAAATGGTGGGCAGTAAACTGGGATTTGCCATCCACGATGTGAATAACCGTAAGACCCGGCAACTGGAAGCCGTTGTCGGCACGTCTGCCACCGACAGTGTTGACCGACTCGGTACTGTGTTAGTACCGTCGCCAGAAATTGAAAGCATTATCAAAGGTATGAGCCATAATAGTTCACGTATATGGGTAGTGGATACCCATGGACGCGTGCTAGCGAAGTCGGGCGATATCCGCAACAGCAATGGCGTGTGGGGCGAAGTTGATGATGAACCGGAGACCTTCTGGAGTCGCCTGCAAAAGCAATATCTCAATCCTATCTACTACAAAATCCTGACCCGGCCCCCCAATGACTTTATCGATTCGCTACAGGATTCGACTGAACTGCAAGGCAGTCATATTCAGCAAGCGCTGGCAGGGAATCTGGCCTCGACTTGGCGCCTAACACCTGATAGCAAAGCGGTGGTGTTGTCAGCCGCGAGTCCGATCTGGATTGACAACAAAGTCATGGGCGCAGTGGTGGCAGAAGAAACCACCCATGGCATTCGCACTCTGCGTAACCGTGCCTTGGAGAAGCTGTTCAATATCATCCTGATTGTGATGACTGTTGGTACTCTTGCGTTGTTCTTTTTTGCGTCAAGTATCTCCAGCCGGATTCGTAAGCTCAGGGATCAAGCTGAAAAAGCCATTGATAGTCAGGGACGAGTACGAGACACCATTCCGCCTTCAGCAGTTCGCGATGAAATTGGCGATCTATCACGCAGCTTCGCCAACATAGTGTCTCGGCTAGGACAATATACCCACTATCTGGAAAATATGTCATCGCGGCTATCGCACGAGCTGCGCACGCCGGTGGCGGTAGTCCGTAGCTCGTTGGAACATCTCAGTTTGCAACCCATTGACGGCGAGGCGATGAAATATGTTGACCGGGCGCAGGAAGGCGTAAAAAGGCTATCGTTGATCCTCGCCAATATGAGTGAAGCCACCCGCCTCGAGGAATCGCTTAACAACAGCGAAGCTGATCAGTTTCCGCTAACCAAAGTCGTCAGCGGCTGCGTTGCCGGGTATCAGATGACTTACCCGCAAAAGCGCTTTACCTTGAAACAACCGGATGAGCCATTAATGATGCTGGGGGTGCCGGAATACATCGCGCAATTGCTGGATAAACTCATCAGCAATGCGCTGGAATTTCATACGCCGGATTCACCGATTAATCTGGTACTCCGGATACAGGCGAAACAGGCGATCCTCACCGTTGAAAATAAAGGGCCATTACTGCCTGAGAATATGAGCGAGCAGATCTTCGAATCGATGGTTTCAGTGCGTCCCGCAGGTAATCAAGAAAAGCCGCATTTGGGGCTGGGACTTTATATCGCCAGGCTAATCGCCGCGTTTCATGGTGGCAGCATCAAAGCCGCGAATCTGGGTGATGGCTCCGGCGTCATGTTCACCTTAACCTTGCCACTTCCCGGCTAACATGAACAACTCTCAGGCTGGCAGGAGTTCCCCACAGCCATTTCAGTGTTAAGATGCCTGTTCACCCTGAAGCCAACGTTCAGGGAACACAGGTCTTACATTCAGAACATCAGCAGTACAAGAGCCTAATAATGAAAAGAGCTACCAAAATAGTTTCCCTAGGAAGGGACAAAAAATGGACTAAAGGCGTAGTCAATCCGCCGGTCGTTCGCGCTTCCACCGTTTTATTTGACAGCCTTGAACACATGGCCAAAGCTGGCGCTGGCCGCAGTAAAGGCGAACTGTATTATGGTCGTCGCGGCACCGATACCCATTTTGCACTCCAAGCCGCTGTCGCCGAATTAGAAGGTGGCGCAGGTACTGCACTCTATCCTTCTGGCGCGGCGGCTATCTCGGGCGCACTTTTATCTTTTCTAAAAAGTGGTGACCACCTGTTAATGGTTGACAGTGTATATGAACCTACCCGCGCACTTTGTGACAATCTGCTGGCGGGTCTGGGAATCGAGACCACGTATTATGATCCCATGATAGGTGCCGGGATTGCTGAGCTTATTCGTCCCAGTACCAAAGTGCTGTACCTAGAGTCCCCCGGTTCGCTCACGATGGAAGTCCAGGACGTACCGACATTATGCAAAATTGCACATGAGCATGGACTTGTCACCATGCTGGACAACACCTGGTCATCTCCCATTAATTGCCGTCCGTTTGAATTAGGGGTCGATATCTCCATTCAGGCTGCCACCAAATATATTGTGGGCCACTCAGATGTGATGATGGGTACCGCCACTGCCAGCGAACAGTATTGGGAACAGTTGCGCGAAAACAGCTATCTGCTCGGCCAATGTGTATCTGCCGACGATGCCTATCTCGCACTGCGTGGATTACGCACCCTTGGGGTACGTATGGCGCAACAAGAGAAAAACGCACTTGAGATCGCCCATTGGTTAGAAACTCGTCCTGAGATTGATCACATTCGTCATCCGGCATTTCCGTCATGTCCGGGGCATGAATTCTTTCAGCGCGACTATCTCGGCAGTAACGGGCTGTTTTCGTTTCTACTGAAATCAGGCAACCGTAAAGCAATGCAGGCGTTTGTCGAAGGCATGGAGCACTTCAAGATGGGCTTTTCTTGGGGCGGTTATGAAAGCCTGATCCTGGCGGAATTTGGTGTTGAAAAAATCCGCACGGCTACCCGATGGGACAGCAGCAAACCGATGTTCCGGGTACATATTGGTCTGGAAGACCCAGAGGATCTGATTGCAGATCTGGAAGCCGCCTTCGAGCGTTACCATGCGGCACTTGGCGCATAACCGATTCCGTAATAGGAAGCTGATTAATGGGTGGCTCCTTGCCACCCTTTTTGTAGGCCATTGGCAACTCGTAGCGGTGTTATTGCATGCTGTACTTTGCGAATACATGCTTCACTGTTATGTTGGTTACCATAACGCCTAAAAGGAGCCCACCATGAATTGTCACCGCATCAACGAATTGCTGGAATTACTCAATCCTGCCTGGCAAAAATCCTCTGAGCTGAATCTGCTGCAATTCATCGTACAACTGGCACAAGAAGCGGGTTACCAAGGCGAATTGCAGGACTTATCCGATGATGTATTAATCTATCATTTGAAAATGCGAGATGCCGATAAAAGTCAGCCTATTCCCGGGCTGCAAAAAGATTATGTCGCCGACTTTAAAACAGAAATTCTACGTGCCAGAGGAATGCTGGACGAATAATGCTTCCATGAATTTTCGCGCGGAGATTAGATGATAAACGATATCTCCATATTTTCTTTTAAAATAACGCGCCTGAAATCTGCAGTTTACCTTCGCTGCGGCCGTGCATTGTTTATCCAAAATATCTACGATAAATTGATACAAAATTGACAGCTGTAATCTGCAAGCACTGACCTAGTCTTAAAATCGCACCTTGTTATCGAAAGGCGCACCTTATACGTGTCGTCGCTGGCAGCATTAAGCAAACCAATATTCAAACCACTTAATACATGGACGTTTTATGATCATTGTACTGATCACAGCCGTTGTGCTGTATTTTTCGATTCAGTTACTTCAGCGAGATCGTGCTGCAACAGACTTTGGCACCGCATTTACCATAGTGTTTGTCCCAGCCTTAATTATTTTTCTGGGAAACTTAGCAATTGGTTTATTGGGACTGCCACCACTGCTCACGTTTGTTCCCATGGCGTTGGCAATTGTCTCTATCTTTCTTATTTCCAAACACGCCTTTGAGTGGGGCAATAAAAAGTCGTTGATACTCACCGCGATTTACTTTCTTACGCTAGTGGTTTCTGAGGTCGGTATCACCCGGTTAGTGGCATGACAAGTCACTTGCCCCAGTAGTAAAAATACCAGCTCAAAACGCTTTTCCCGACATTGACGTTGCGCTGGCATTCGTCACCGCTGACGAGCGGTTATCTGATGAATATATTTTGAAATACATTAAATCAGACTCGACGCCGCACACAGAGGTAATAATGTCTTAACATTGCAAAATTAGAAGCCGTGAACGCTTCAATGCACCATAACGAATTCAGCCTAGCAGTTGATGTCGCTATTGAATGATGCGTAATGATTTATACCCTGTTGTTTTGCATTGAATTTACTGCGAATCAAGTTAGTCTGTGGTGTAGTCACGTGAAGAAGGTATTGATAAAAAAATGACAACGTTAATTTTGACATCGGAGATTACTTGCCCCGAGTGTGGTTTCAAGAAACAAGAGCAAATGCCGACCAATGCCTGCATATTCTTTTACGAATGTACATCGTGTCATCAGCTATTAAAGCCAAATCCCGGCGACTGTTGTGTCTTCTGCTCGTTTGGCTCAGTAAAGTGCCCACCAATACAACAAGGGAAAAACTGTTGTTGTCATTGAGAACCACTTCCACCTCCGCTGGAATATGGCTAAAAGGCTAAGTTTCTATGCATCACACCAGCATTAGCCAAGTTAAACAACCAGAACGATGATAAAAAAATTAGGGAAAAATGATGCGAAAAATTTTACTCATTGGCTGTCTGATTAGTAGCTTTCATCTGATGGCTGAAACGCCAAAAAGCACTGAGCCTAGTCCCTTGCTAGCAGTACCAGAAATTCAATCGTTCGTGACACAGCACAAAGGTGAATTTAACGGTACAACAATTAGTTATACAGCCACCGTAAGCAATATGCATTTGTATAATGATAAAGGTGACGTTATTGCTGATGCTGTCACTACCGCCTACGTGGCTGACAGTAAGCAACATCGTCCGGTCACGTTTGTGTTTAACGGTGGACCGGGGTCTGCGTCCATTTGGTTACACATGGGCATGTTTGGTCCAAAACTTGTGGTTGTTCCTAGCGACGCTCAAGATGCCGGGAATTCACCGTATCAAATTATTGATAACCATCTGAGTCCATTAGATAAAACCGACTTAGTCTTCATCGATCCTATCGGCACTGGATATAGCAAACTCGCAGGCAAAGGCAGTGCCAAGGATGTATGGGGCATGGCGGAAGATGCCAAATCCGTAAGCCAGATTGTGAAACGCTGGATTGCGAAAAACAACCGGTGGAACTCAGCAAAATATTTAGCGGGTGAAAGTTACGGAACGACTCGTGCTGCAGCAATGCAGCCGTATCTGGATGACGGTATGTCTCCTATCCGCATGAATGGTTTGATTTTAATTAGCCAAGCGCTGGATTATGAAGGCAGCACCCCCACCGCTGATAATATGATTTCCCATGTGACCTATTTGCCAACAATGGCCGCGACGGCTTGGTATCACCATAAAATTGACCAAACAAGTATCACGCTGCCAGCGTTAGTCGCAGAGGTAAAAGCCTTTGCGGTCAACACCTACCTCCCGGCGTTGTTTAAAGGGAGTGCATTGCCGCAAAATGAATTTGACGCTGTAGCAGAAAAACTCGCCTATTACACCGGACTGCCGCTGAAGCTGGTTAAACGGGCGAATTTACGCATTAATGCCAAACATCATGTGAAATTATTGAAGGCAGATGAAGGTCTTGCCGTCGGTCGTTTGGATTCCCGCTATAGTAACGATGAACTTGATGATTTGGATTCATTCCCCAAATATGACGCAGCCAGTGTTGCCGTATCAGCCGCTTACAACGCCGCATTACGTCATTATTTTGCAACAGATCTTAAGGTTAGCTGGGACCGCGATTACGTGGTGAGTTCCAAAGAGGTAGATCATAACTGGGTTTATGATCGCACCCCGGGCCGTGAACCTCATTATGTTAATGCTGCGCATGCCTTGTCAGAAGAGATGCGTAAAAATCCCAGCCTGAAAATCCTGTTGGCTAGCGGTTATTTTGACTATGCCACGCCGTTCTTTGATGGTGAATATACTTTCGGACGATACGGTATCGATTTATCCCGAGTCACTCGTACTTATTATGAATCAGGCCACATGATCTATTTGCACAAACCGGATCGAGAAAAGCTGGCACATGATATTCACCAGTTTTACGAATAATAACCACCATTAAAACATTACAACCTGGTCAGATGCCCAACCGAAGGGTATCTGACGATTCCCTGCTACTGACATTGTCATTGTCACATGTAGTTGCGTAAGAGTTATTCAACACGAACGCGGTACAGTTTGCTGCAGAGGTTTAATGATTAAAGGAGAGATAACAGCGTTCACTGTGGGGTTACAGCCAACGCATCACCAGGTGATGAACAAAAAAATAAGCCGCCGTTCTCCGATATTGCATACATCGATTTAAAAACACATCAGCATGTCCTGCAAATGGTAACCAGCTTTACCAGCTTACGGTTTTAACCTTCTTTACCACGAAAGTTTTGCATTGCCTCCGCGCATTTTGAGCCGCTATAGCGTTAACCATTTACGTTGTTAACTGGCGGCGAGGCTAACTTTACACTCTGATAAATAAGGGAAACCAACATCACATTCTTAAACAATAAAATAGCAAAATTGCGTTACATCAAATAATTCCATTCTCATCTATGGCAAAAACAACTAGGAGCATGTCGGTGTACTTGTAGCACTTTTCCGACGTTGCTGGGATTCAGGATAAATCTCAACGGCAGTTGATCATAAAAGGGAACGTACACTATGGATATCGCCATACTCACTGGATGCGCCATTTTGCTTGCGCTTAACTTATTATTCGCATGGCGAGCATTTACTAATCGACTGAATCTCACGCATGCTAAACGGTGTCTTTGGGTGATGGCTGGTCTGCTGTTAGGGCCAATCGGCTACTATGCATATGAAGGGCTATTACCTACAGAATTATTTTGCGAGGATTGACTACAGGATGGCGTGAACCAACACCTCATCCGGGTCTTCGGCCTTACGTAGTTGTGGGGCGATCCCCTGCTGCAGCGCTTGTTTATAATTTTGGTGCATCCTCACTGCCATTGTTAAGTCTGAACGAATAGTCAACTTTCCTTCACCACCAGTCTTTATCCCCGCCATTTCACACCATTTCAGTAACTCCCGTTTGCGTCCGGCTAGGATCAGATGAACACCTTGTTTATGTAACTGCTTATGTAATTCGTCAATCATAGACATCACACTGATATCCATGTGGCTAAAACAGCTAACCGCATCAACAACCACACACTCTACCGGCACTTGCTGCTCGGTTATTCGGTGCAGTAATTGCCGCTTAAAATAGACGGCATTGAAATAGGTTAATGGCGAATTAAAGCGATAGATCAATATGCCAGGGATCGGCTTAGCTTTATCGGTTTTATCCAGACTCCGCAAAATCCCTTTCTGGCTGATCCCCAATAGTTGATCGGTCGGCCGCATCACCAAACGGATAAATTGAAACAACCCCAGTAACACCGCCAGGGTAATCCCCGGGATAATGCCAATGAATAACACCGCCAACAAAGTAATGGTTGCCAGCATAAATGCGCCATTATCACGTTTATGCAAACTCCAGACTGCACGAAAATCGATAAGGGAAATGGAGGCAATCACTAACACAACCCCCAGGGCTGGGGCAGGAATAAATTGCAACGGGGAAGTGAAAAACAACACAACGATGAGGATTAATACTGCACTGAAAACCGAAACTAACTGGCTTTTACCACCGTTGGCATCATTAACCGCTGTACGAGAGTCAGCACCACTGATCGCAAACCCCTGTGAGATAGCCGCAGCGATATTGGCAATGCCTAAAGCTCGAAACTCTTTATCAGCATCAATGTCGTAACCATTTTTGGCAGCAAAACTTCGGGCGGTGAGCATCATGCTGATAAAACTTACCATTGCCAAGTTCAGCGCGGGCATCACCATTTCACGCACAATACCTAAATCAAACACCGGGCTCTGAAATTCCGGAAATCCGCCTTTAGTTTCACCCACAATATCGACGCCATAATGCGCCACATTGGCGAACCATGACAATAAAGTCGCCCCAACAATCGCCACCATAGCTGCAGGCCACTGTGGCCTGAGCCACCGCGCTATCAGAAAAATGGCCAAAGTGATCAGCGCCACACCTAGGGTGGGCAGATGAGTCAATTGCAGGTACTCAACGGAATGATACAAACGCTCGAGCAAATAACGTTCCGTAAAAGTGAAGCCGCAAATATTGGCGGCCTGGCCGACAATAATGGTGATTGCCACACCATTAAGTAATCCCATTAGGATGGGCTTAGACAAAAACTCTGCCAAGACGCCGAAGCTAAAACGCGAGGCCAAGAGACACCAGAACCCCGTCATCAGCGTCATGGTCATCACTAGTTGCCACTGACGTACCGGGTCGCCGCCAGCTAATGGCGTAACGACTGCCGCAATGACGGCACAGGTGGCCGCATCGGGGCCAACGATGAGCTGTTTTGACGTACCAAAGATCGCATACATCAACATAGGTAAGATGCAGGCATATAATCCGGCAACCGCGGTAACGCCGGTTAACTGTGCATAAGCGATTGCGACAGGTAACGCCACCGCGGTGACAGACAACGCTGCCCGTAAATCATCCTTCAGCCACTCACGTTGATACTGCAGTAGCCCGTCCAGTCCGGGAAACCATTGGGAGAACCGGGAATCTTGAGTGATGGCGGAAAAGGTGACTTTACTATCCATGTCGCTCCCGTCAGCCCATAAAGAAAAGAGTTATTTTTATAAGTTATGACATGGAAATCGTCATGTTGCGAGAGCTAACCATTTCATTTGATAAAAATAAAAGCACTTCATTACGAAAGATGGTCATCAGCGGTTCTTTAAACGCATCATTCGCAGTTTGTAACACTCTTTGCGGTTGGCAGATAGCCAATGAGGCTTTACCATTGCTGTCCCGCAACGCTGGTCTCTGGCAAAGATTTATCTCGAGGTATTTTTGAATAACGCCGTTTCACCTTCACCAACAGAATTGGGGTTGCCGCTTTACCTCTTACTGCCCATGCTGGCGGCAATTATGGCAATTACGCCGCTGACGATTGATATGTATCTGCCCGCAATGGCGATTATTGCCGACAGTTTTCATTCCGACGTCACCACCGTACAGCAGTCGCTGAGTGTGTATCTGGCAGGTTATTCTATCGGCATGCTGACATTTGGGCCATTAGCGGATCGTATCGGTCGTCGTCCGCTGGTGATTACCGGACTGTCAGGTTTTATGTTGTGCAGTATTGGGCTCGCCCTTTCGCCCTCATTACAGCTGTTTATGATATTGCGATTTGTACAAGCCTTTATCGGCGCCGCAGCCACGGTTGTTATCCCAGGTTACATCAAGGAAATTTACGGCGAAAATACTGCCAAAGGCATGTCATACGTCAGCCTGATTATGATGCTGGCACCGTTGTTGGCACCGAGTATTGGTAGCCTGATCCTTGGTTTTGGTCATTGGCCCCTGATCTTTATCATCCTGGCCATTTATGCGGGCGCACTATTGCTGCTGGTCAGCCTGAAACTGAAAATGGCCTCGGATGCCAAAGGTGCTCCGCATAGCACGCAATCATTTTTAGGCAACTACCGTATCGTGTTGTCACGGCCGGGTGTCAAACCCTATCTCGCCAGTGGTTTATTGTGCGCGTTAGCGTTTTTCTGCTATCTCACCGCCTCCCCGTTCGTTTATATGGAAGTATTCCATCTGAGCAAATCGCTGTTTGCCATTCTGTTCAGCTGTAACGTTGGAGCGCTGGCCATTGCCAACATTCTTAACTCTCGCTTAGTTGTGCGTTTTGGCCCCAGAAGAATGCTGGCGGTTGCGACCATGACTGGCACAGTATCGGCACTAGCATTGGTGACCGTTAATCTGCTGGGGCTGGAATATTACTGGACGGTCATTACCCTGGCACCACTGATGGGCTCAATGGGCATCATGTCGGTGAACTCTGATGCGATTGTGCTGATGAAGTTTAAACAGGAAACCGGCACGGCTACGGCTGTTATCGGAACACTACGCTTTGGCATAGGCGCGATGGCCGGCCCAATATTGGCGTTTTTCTATACCGGAACTGCCGTGCCTTTCGCCGCAATTATGTTAGCAGCCATTGTGCTAATTGGCGTGTGCCAATTATTTACAGGACCCGGCACACTAAAATCGCCAACAGCACCTTAAGCCCTCCCTCATATAGATAATTGCGACCTGGCAATATCGCGGCTAGGCACTGTCAGCAACAGGGAAATAACATAAAGTTGTGAAAATGTGATGCTGACAGGCTTGCATAATCGTCTTTTTTCAATATGATGAATCCTGTCCTTCAGGACAAGAACCCCCATCTTACAGGGTGGCAAGCCGCAATGGCCGGGTTCAGGGTGGCAGGAATTACCCTTCCTGCTAATTGTTAGAGCGATTACCGTCGCTGTAAAAGTTACTGTTTACCGTAACGGTATCTTCTTATCTTGAGGAAATTACAATGGAGATGCTTTCCGGCGCCAGCATGATCGTGCGTTCACTGATCGATGAAGGCGTTAAACATATCTTTGGCTACCCAGGTGGCTCCGTTCTAGACATTTACGACGCACTACACGAAAAATCCGATATTGAGCATATTCTGGTTCGCCATGAACAGGCCGCTGTGCATATGGCTGACGGCTACGCACGTGCCACCGGCAAAGTGGGCGTAGTACTGGTGACATCTGGTCCTGGTGCAACTAATGCGATTACCGGTATTGCCACCGCATATATGGATTCCGTGCCATTAGTGGTGTTGTCAGGTCAGGTGCCAAGCAATCTGATTGGTAATGATGCCTTTCAGGAATGCGACATGATTGGTATTTCCAGACCTGTGGTAAAACACAGCTTTCTGGTGACCGATCCACAAGAAATTCCCAATATCATTAAAAAGGCGTTTTACATTGCGTCCAGTGGCCGCCCAGGCCCAGTAGTGGTAGACCTGCCAAAAGATTGCCTGAATCCGGCAATTAAATATGAATACCAGTATCCTAAGAGCGTTAAGTTACGTTCGTATAACCCGACTATCTCGGGTCACAAGGGTCAGATCCGTCGAGGATTACAGGCATTATTGGAAGCCAAACAGCCAGTACTGTACGTTGGTGGAGGCGCCATAATTTCTGAATGCTCAGCGCAAATCCGCCAGCTGGCTGAAAAGCTTAACTTGCCTGTGGTAAACACCCTCATGGGTTTAGGCGCCTTCCCCGGCAGTCATCCGCAGAATCTGGGGATGTTGGGGATGCACGGTGTATATGAAGCCAATATGGCGATGCACAATTGCGATCTGATCTTTGGTATCGGTGTCCGGTTTGACGACCGCACAACCAACAATGTGGCCAAGTACTGCCCTAATGCCACTGTGATGCATATCGATATCGATCCCTCATCCATTTCTAAAACCGTGCATGCGGATATCCCAATTGTGGGTTCAGCTGACAATGTGCTGGATGAGATGCTGGAGCTGTTACGGGAACCTGAACTGTTTCCACAACAGGATACTGCCGCGCTGGAGAACTGGTGGCAACAGATCAACGGCTGGCGCGAACGCCATTGTCTGAATTATCAGAAATCCAGTGAACGCATCAAGCCACAACAAGTGGTAGAAATGCTGTATAAATTGACCCAGGGCGACGCCTATGTGGCCTCTGATGTAGGTCAGCATCAGATGTTTGCGGCGCTCTATTATCCGTTTGATAAACCTCGCCGTTGGATCAACTCCGGGGGTCTCGGCACCATGGGCTTTGGTCTGCCAGCAGCGATGGGCGTGAAGATGGCGCTGCCGGATGAAACCGTGGTGTGTGTGACCGGTGACGGCTCAATTCAGATGAATATCCAAGAACTGTCCACCGCCCTGCAATATGGCGTTCCGGTAAAAATCATCAACCTTAACAACCGTTTTCTGGGCATGGTTAAACAGTGGCAGGATATTATATATGCTGGCCGCCATTCTCAGTCTTACATGGACTCGGTGCCTAACTTCGCCAAGATTGCCGAAGCGTATGGTCATGTGGGTATGACCATCAGCAATCCAGCAGAGCTGGAAAGCAAACTGGCTGAAGCGCTGGCAATGACCGACAAACTGGTATTTGTTGATATCAGTGTCGATGAGACCGAACACGTTTACCCCATGCAGATCCGGGGTGGCGCGATGAGTGACATGTGGTTGAGCAAAACGGAGAAATGCTGATGAAACGCCGAATTATTTCTGTATTGATGGAAAACCAACCTGGCGCTTTGTCTCGAGTGGTTGGCCTGTTTTCTCAACGCGGTTATAACATTGAAACCTTGACCGTAGCGCCCACTGATGACGCAACCCTGTCACGGTTAACTGTCACCGTATTTGCAGATGATTTCATTCTGGAACAGATTGAAAAGCAACTGCATAAGCTGATTGACGTACTCAAGGTGTCCAATATCACTGAATCCAGTTATGTGGAACGCGAATTGGCACTGATCAAAGTCAAGGCAACCGGCGAAACCCGCGATGAAGTAAAAAGGACTGCGGATATTTTTCGTGGCCAAATTGTCGATGTGACCCCAACGCTGTACACCATCCAGATGACAGGGACCAGTGAAAAGCTGGATGCTTTCGTCCAGTCACTGGCAGAAACAACAAAAGTTGTAGAAGTATCACGTTCAGGTATTGTCGGCCTCGCTCGTGGCGATAAGTCCATGAAAGCTTAGATATTTATTTTAAACATCATCAATTTAGCAAAAGCTCCCATGGGAGCTTTTGCTATTTTTTTACGCAAACCTGCAAAATATTTCAGCTTGTCACATAGCTGTCATTTAGCAATGTAAGAATGCTCACCGTCAATTAACCAAATGACGGAAAGTCACTTTTTAGGATTGCTATATGAACAACTTGCTTAAAGGCGCCCTGTTAGGTTGTACCATTGCCGCATCAGCTTCTGTATATGCAGATACTGTTATTAACGGTGCCGGTGCGACCTTCCCATACCCTGTCTATGCTAAGTGGGCAGAGCAATACAACAAGGAAACCGGTGTTAAGTTGAACTACCAAGCCATTGGCTCTGGTGGTGGTATCAAACAAATTATTGCCAAGACTGTAGATTTCGGTGCCTCTGACGCGCCGCTCGACAAAGCAAAACTGGACAAAGAAGGTCTGGTTCAATTCCCTGCGGTCATGGGCTCCATCGTTGCGGTAGTTAACCTGCCGGGTGTTAAGGCGGGTGAACTGAAACTGTCTGGCGCACTGCTGGCGGATATCTACCTGGGTAAAGTAAAAAGCTGGGATGACAAAGCCATTGCCGATCTGAACAGCGGCGTAAAACTGCCACACACTCCTATCTACACCGTACACCGTTCAGACGGTTCTGGTACTACTTACAACTTCACCGATTATCTGGCTCGCGTAAGCAGTGACTGGAAATCCAAAGTAGGTGTTGATAAAGAAGTTGCTTGGCCACAGGAAGCTCATCAGCTGGGCGGTAAAGGCAACGCCGGTGTCGCTAACTTCGTAAAACGTACTAAAGGCTCTATCGGTTACGTTGAGTACGCTTATGCCAAGACCAACAACCTGGCCTACACCCAAATGCAGAACCAAGCTGGCAAGTTTGTTCAGCCAACCATGGAAGCGTTCATGGCTGCTGCGGCAAACGCAGACTGGGCAAATGCTCCTGGCTTCAAACTGATCCTGAACGACCAGCCAGGTGCTGCTTCATGGCCAATGACAGCCGCAACCTTCATCCTGATGCATAAGTCTCAGGCCAACGAAGCCACAGCAAAAGAAGTGCTGAAGTTCTTCGAGTGGAGCTACGCCAACGGTGACGAACTGGCTTCGCAGCTGGAATACGTGCCAATGCCAGATAACGTTGTGAAGATGGTTGAAACCATGTGGCACAGCGATATCAAAACAGCTGGTGGCAAAGCTGTTTACTAAAAATTGCCTCAATATGGCCCTCGCTTCTCGCGAGGGCTTAGCTATTTCTGAAAAAGTTGTGACTTTATGACTGCAATATCATTGAGAACACTTCCCTGGCAGGGAGACGATATTTTCCGTCGTGCGTGTCTCGCCAGCGCGGGATTGATTTCCGTGTTGATGTTTGCCCTGCTACTGTCGTTATGTATTGGTGCCTGGCCTGCACTGGATAAGTTCGGGCTGGGATTTTTTACCAGTAGTGAATGGAATCCGGTGACTAAAGAGTTTGGTGCCGCCAATGCTTTATATGGCACTTTGGTATCGTCTATCATCGCCGTCGCCCTCGCGCTGCCAGTAGGTGTAGGTGTGGCGATTTTCCTGTCTGAGCTCTGCCCGGCTTGGTTATCCCGCCCCTTATCCATCGCGATTGAACTGCTGGCAGCCGTACCCAGCATTATCTATGGTATGTGGGGCCTGTTCGTATTTGCACCCTGGTTCTCCGACGGTTTTCAAGTGTGGGCAGGAGAGCACCTGTCCGAGTTACCGGTTATTGGTGCATTGTTCAGCGGTCCGCCAATGGGGGTTGGTTTGCTGACATCAGGGATCATTCTCGCATTCATGATCCTGCCGATCCTGACTTCATTGATTAAAGAAGCCTTATCTACCGTCCCCAAGGTCTTACGTGAAGCAACATACGGCATTGGCGCAACCCAGTTTGAAGTGATTGTAAAAGTGTTACTGCCTGCTATCAAAGGTCCGATTTTTGGGGCATTGATCCTGGCGCTTGGCCGAGCCCTAGGCGAAACCATGGCAATCACCTTTGTGATCGGTGGTGCCCAAAGTATCGATTCCAGTCTATTTATGCCGGCAACGTCCATCTCCGCCACCATTGCAGAACAGTTCAATGAAGCCACAGGCGATATGCATATTTCCGCCTTGATTGGGTTGGGACTGGTACTGTTCATGATCACTTTCCTGGTGATGGGTTCTGCCCGCATTTTGTTGCGGAGGAAAGCTAAATGATCCGCAAATTTAAAAATCAACTATTCAAAGCCCTGTGTTTACTGGCCACGCTGATTGGTCTGGGCATTTTGGTACTTATCCTGTTTACCCTGTTCCAGAAAGGCATGGCAGGTATGAGCTGGAGTTTGTTTACCGAGATCACTCCCGGACCAGGTGGTGAAGGTGGTTTGGCCAATGCGATTGTCGGTAGCATCATCATGACCTTACTGGGTATTGTGATTGCCGCACCAATTGGCATTCTGGCCGGCACCTGGTTAGCGGAGTATGGCCAGAACTCTAAAACCGCTGACACTATTCGCTTCCTTAACGGCATGTTGATGAGTGCCCCCTCTATCCTTATCGGCCTGTTTGTTTACGAGATGGTAGTGGTATTCATGGGTCACTTCTCCGGTTGGGCGGGCGCTATTTCGTTGGCCATCATTGCGCTGCCAGTCATCATCAGTACCACGGAAGAGATGTTAAAGCTGGTGCCTGTCACCTTGCGTGAAGCAGGGGCTGGCCTCGGCACACCACGCTGGAAAGTTACCGTTAAATTGAGCTATCGCGCTGTCGGCACCGGCATAATCACTGGCATTCTGTTGTCAGTCGCTCGCATCAGCGGTGAAACAGCCCCGTTACTGTTCACCGCGCTCAATTCAAGTTTTATGACCGTCAATCCCAATGAGCCAATGGCAAACTTGCCGGTCACTATTTACCAATTTGCAATGAGTCCTTATGACTCCTGGAACCAACTGGCCTGGTCTGGCGCGCTGCTGATCACAATGGCCATTTTGTTTTTGAACATTATTTCTAGGGTACTGCCCCAGTTGAAAAAGCGGAGGTCATGATGAGTCTGGTCGCGCAATTAAAAGATTACAAACAACCCCAACAAGTAAAACCACTGGTACGTCGGATGGAAATTAAGGATCTGAATTTCTTCTATGGCAAAGACAAACAAGTATTGTTTGACGTCAATTTGCCAATCTATCAGAACCGGGTTACCGCAATGATCGGTCCATCGGGTTGTGGTAAATCTACCCTGCTCCGTTGTCTTAACCGTATTTATGAGTTGTATCCACATCAGTACGCAGAAGGCAGCATCACGCTGGGCGAAACGTCAGTGTTGGACCGCAAAGTCGACTTAAATGACCTGCGCGCCAAAATCGGCATGGTGTTTCAAAAGCCTACACCGTTTCCAATGAGCATCTATGACAACATCGCTTTTGGTATTAAGCTCTACGAACGATTGTCTAAAAAAGATATGGATCATCGCGTCAAAGAGGCGTTGCAGCAGGCTCAGTTATGGAATGAAGTAAAAGATAAGCTCCATAGCGATGCTTCAGGCTTGTCTGGTGGACAACAGCAACGGCTATGTATAGCACGTACTATCGCATTGAAACCAGATGTTATTCTGATGGATGAGCCGACTTCTGCCTTGGACCCCATCGCCACGCAGGGGATTGAAGAGCTGATAACTGAACTGCGAAAAAATTACACTATCGTGATTGTGACCCATAACATGCAACAAGCTGCCCGTATTTCCGATTTTACTGCCTTTATGTATTTGGGTGAGCTGATTGAATTCGGTGAAACTAAACAGGTATTCCAGCAACCGGTAAACGACCGCACCCGCAATTATGTAAGTGGTACTTTCGGTTAATTGCGATGTTGAGCAAAACGCTGCGGGCTTTACCATTTCACTATCTGTAGTTTGCTTTATAGACAAAAACGCCAGCAAAGATGCTGGCGTTTTTGTGCAACTAAGGGCTTATTTTAATAATTGATCTGCCACAAACGGGTTACTCTGCCGCTCTTCACCAAAGGTGGACATCGGGCCATGCCCTGGCACAAAACTGGTATCGTTCCCCAGTGGCCATAATTTATTGCAGATAGAATCAATCAACGCCTGATAACTGGAGCCGGGAAAGTCCGTGCGGCCAATCGAGCCACGGAACAACACATCGCCAACAAATGCCAGTTTGTCCGCTTCGGACCAGAACACCATATGACCAGGTGTATGACCAGGACAGTGATACACCTTCAGCACGGTATTACCGACGGTCACTTCATCACCATCATCCAGATACCTATCGGATTCAAACGCAATGCTCGGCGGGAAACCAAATTTCTGACTTTGAATAGGCAACTGTTCCAGCCACATTTTATCTGCGATATGGGGGCCGATAATAGGTAACTGTTGTTCGGCGGCGAGTTTTGCTGCACCACCGACATGATCAATATGCCCGTGAGTTAACAGGATTTTTTCCAGTGTTAATCCATGTTCATGAACGGCATCCAATATCCGATCAATATTGCCACCGGGGTCCACGACTGCAGCTTTAAGCGTCTGCTCACACCAAATCAAACTACAATTCTGCTGAAACGGGGTTACGGGAATTATTTGAAATTTCATTTTGCTTGTTACTCTCAGGTTTTATCTATCCTTGATAAACGGCTTTATCATCTAATAGTCACCGCCATCAAAGGTTGATCTAAACCGTAAAAGCTATAAGTAGATTACCAGTTTAACTTTTACCAACAATGATTGCCCGGCTAATTTGGCCTATGCAGGCCACGAGAGCTAAATTCAGTGTACAATCGCCGACAATTTCATCCCTAGGTGAGACTATCAATGCACAACATCGCACAGATAGAAGGCATACATTGCCACAAACACTTTTTCACGCTGCCACTGGATTACTCGCGGCCGCAAGGCCCTACCATCAGTGTGTTTGCACGCGAATTGCGCGGATTACAAACAAACGCCGAATCATTGCCAATCTTATTGTATTTTCAGGGTGGTCCAGGATTCGCCGCACAACGTCCGCTTGCAAATAGTGGCTGGATTAAACGAGCGTTGCAGGAATATCGGGTGTTATTACTGGACCAGCGTGGCACCGGACTGTCATCGCCCGTCAGCTTTCGCTCGTTAGCCGGAATGACTGCCAGCGAACAGGCCCAATATCTTAGCCATTTTCGCGCCGACAATATCGTGCGGGATGCTGAAGCTATACGTCAGCACCTTTGCCCTGATACGCCTTGGAGCGTGTTAGGTCAGAGCTTCGGCGGCTTTTGTATTTTGCGTTACCTGAGCAGCGCTGCTCATGGTTTAAAAGAAGCCTATATTACCGGAGGCATTCCATCGCTATCACGCACTGCTGATGAGGTATACCGGGCGACCTACAGCCGAGTACTCACTAAAAACCGGGACTTTTTCCGGCGTTTCCCTGATGCCCAGCCGTTACTTAACACGCTTGCTGATCATCTGCGGACCCATGAGGAGTATCTGCCGAATGGAGATCTACTCACAGTGGAAATGTTGCAATTGCTGGGCATTAATCTGGGGATGATGCAAGGTGCAGAAGCCGTTTATTATTTGCTAGAACAAGCATTAATCGATGGTCCTGAAGCTAAAATAGTTAATCCACTATTTGCCGACCACTTTACCCAGCTACTGAGCTATCACACCAACCCGTTATATGTCCTACTGCATGAGGCCATTTATTGCCAGCAGTCTTCTTCCAATTGGGCAGCGCATCGCATCCGTGCGGAATATCCTGAATTTTCACCAGATGCCAGCGATTTGTTGCTTACTGGTGAGATGGTATATCCGTGGATGATGCAGCAGATCAGCAATTTACAACCCTTGCAGCCTTGTGCCGAACTATTGGCATCCAAACAAGACTGGCCAATGCTATATGATGCCCGAGCGCTGGCGAGCAATACCGTACCGGTCACCGCAGCCATTTATAGCGAAGATATGTATGTGGAACGGGAGTTCAGTCTGGAAACCGCAGCGAGCGTTGCGCATCTAAAATACTGGCTGACCTCTGAATATGAACATAACGGTATCCGTATGGACGGTGAACATATCCTTGACCGCTTAATCGCACTCAATCGTGGCCATCAATTACGTTAATTTTAACGTTGTTTAATGAGCAACCGGGCTACCGAAGACAATAGCGTAGCCAGCTTGCCGCCGATTTGAGAAATGTGTTTAAGGTCTGCTCATAAGGCAGGCCTTTTTGTTGGGCGTGACTTGTCCTAAATAAGGTAAAAGCTCAATTATCACCCGATTACTGTTGTGGTAATGACTATGCTTAAAAGATGCTAACGGAGGCCGCTGAATATGCCAGAACTACAACAATTACCTGCCGAAATTCTCCTCGGCATCATCAATGAAAAATTGCGTTTGTATTGTAAGAACCAGCAGGAATTACTCTACGATATCGATATTTCGCCACAACAGTTGGAGCAAAAACTTAACCAGCTAGGCTATGAATATGATGTCGTGGCCAACCAATATCGAAAAATGCGCGATAATTAAATCTCTTGGGTGCGGCGCTGCTGATTTGAAGAGACAGATGCCGATGATTTCCGTCCTCGTGTACGCCGCCCAGCGGTCGGCTTCTTGCCTGGATAACGCCTGCCAGTGTTGGTTTTCGCACGTTGATGGGCAACTTTGATCCCACTAAGTGCGCTTGGTAATGACGCCTGTGCGGCCGCGACCAATCCCGCTAGCTGTTCAGTCAGTGGCAGCATAAAATCCTGATATCGCATTTCGCGCCGACTCATCGCTTCCAAACTACTTTCCCACTTAGCCGTCATATCTGGCGTAGTCGCCACTTCTGGCAAACTATGGATCAGCCCGTTGCCCGCAGCTGTTGCCAGGATATTTTTGCCCTGTCGCTGTAAAAAACCACGTTTGAATAGCAGTTCAATAATCCCAGCACGAGTAGCTTCGGTGCCTAAACCATCAGTATCCTTCAACACTTTACGGATCTGCGGATCAGTGACAAATCGGCTAATTCCCGTCATTGCCGCCAACAATGTCGCATCAGTGAAATGCTTTGGTGGCTGAGTCATTTTCTCCAGCAATTGCCCTTCCAAGCAATGTAAGTGTTGCCCTGCTTTTAACGGTGGTAACAGACCCGCTTCACTGTCACTGTCTTCATCGGCGTTTACTTCTCGACGAAACAGCTGCCTCCAGCCTAACTGTTGTTCCTGTTTACTTTTGGCAACAAAGCTCCCACCCGCAATGTCCAGTTTTACTTCGGTTTCCAGATAACGATAATGAGGATAAAACTGCGCCAGATACTGCCGCGCCACTTGTAGATAAACTTGACGTTCACGCACTGACAAGCTTTCAAGTTTGGCCACTTTTGCAGTCGGAATAATGGCGTGGTGCGCATCAACTTTACTGTCATCCCAAGCTTTGGACTTTAATTGGGCGTCCGGAGCATCGCACCCATGGAGTAACTCCGCTGCACCATGGTGAATTGCGGTTAACACATTGGCAGCATCGTAAAATTGTGCGCTCGGCAGGTGGCGACTATCAGATCTGGGATAGGTCAACAGCTTATGTCGCTCATACAACGACTGCGCCGTATCCAGCACCTCTTTAGCACTCATCCCAAAGCGCTTATTGCAATCTATCTGCAGTGCCGACAAACTGTAAGGCAACGGCGGAGCCTGCCGTTTGGGCTTTTCATCCACCGCAATAACCGTGGCTGGCTGACCATGAATACGGCGGATAACATTCTCCGCTAACCCCTTAGCTAAGACTCGTCCATCGCCATCCATCCACGGCTGGCAGGCCTCACTTGGCTGCCAATGTGCGCAAAACCCAGCGCCATCATCACATTGCAGATGCGCCAATACACCATAAAACGGCTTTGGCTCAAACGCAGCAATCTCTTCATCGCGACGCACAACTAGTCCCAATAGTGGTGTCTGTACCCGCCCGACCGATAACACCCCTTGATAGCCTACCTTGCGACCTTGAAGCGTATAAGCGCGAGACAGATTCATGCCATACAACCAATCTGCACGACTACGAGCCAGCGCCGATGTTGATATTGGGACAAACTCGTGGTTAGCGCGCATCTGCTGCAGCGCCCGATTGACCGCCTGCGGGTTGAGATCATTAATCAACAACCGCTTAGCCAGCTGCTGCTTTTCATGACTGGTGCCCAGGTATGACAGCACTTCATCCACCAGCAACTGTCCTTCCCGATCCGGGTCGCCAGCATGCACCAACGTATCCGCCTGCTTTATCAATTTTTTGAGGATACTTAATTGCGTGCGACTGCCTTTTTTCGGCAATAATTGCCATTGCTCCGGCACTATCGGCAGATGTTCCAATTTCCAGGATTTATATTGCGGATCGTAGGCTTCTGGCGTTGCCTGCTCCAGCAGATGACCAATACACCAGGAAACACAATCCCCGTTGGCGGCTTCAATATAGCCATCATGTTTACGTTGCGGTTTGGGTAATGCGTCGGCAATTGCACGTCCCAAACTGGGTTTTTCCGCAATATAGAGGATCATTATCGTGTATTTACTGTATATAATTACAGTAAATTTAACCTACTTTTCGTACGACTGCAAAACGGTTTTGTGAGCCTCACAAAAAGCGCCCGCGAATGCGGGCGTCAATGATTGGTATATTCTGATCTAATTGAAGAACTTCTGACCTTCAGCCGCCATCGTTTTTAACCGTTCACAAGGCGCAAACCGTTCACCGAATCGGTACTGGTACTCTTGCAGGATTTCCACCAGTTTAGCCGCGCCCATGGTATCGATGTAATGAAATGGTCCGCCAAGAAACGGTGGGAAACCGATGCCAAAGATAGCACCAATATCACCATCTCTGGCACTGCTGATAATTCCTTCTTCAAGACAACGCACCGCCTCATTGAGCATCTGTACCACACAGCGCTCGGCCAGGCGGCTGTTCTCCGATGCTACTCCAGGGGTAATCCCCAAGACTTTATAAACCGAGGCATCTACTTGCTTCTTCTTGGATTTTCGTTTGCCATACACGTAGAAACCTTTGCTGTTTTTACGGCCCTTGCGATCATCGGCCAACAGTTTGGCAAAGGCGGCAGGCGCCCGGAACCGCTCACCTAATTCTTTTTCAAGGATCGGGCCGATTTTAGCACCAACATCAATCCCGACTTCATCCAGTAAGGTCATTGGGCCTACCGGGAAACCGAATTTGACCAGGGCACTGTCGAGAGTCTCAACGCTCAGCCCTCCCAGTAGCAACTGCGCCGCCTCATTCATGTACAACGCCAGAATGCGGTTGACATAGAAACCGGCACCGTCTTTTACCACAATGGGGGTTTTACCCTGTTTGCGCGCAAACGCTACTGTGGTTGCAATGGTTTCTGGCGCGGTCTTGTCATGAGCAATCACCTCTACCAACGGCATCTTTTCGACGGGCGAAAAGTAATGCAAACCGATCACATTTTCCGGACGGCTGGCAACCGCGGCGATCTGTGCAATCGGCAAGGATGAGGTATTAGATGCAAATACGGTATTTTCACGACATTCACGTTCTATATCCTGCACCATCTGATGCTTAAGTGTCAGATCTTCAAACACCGCTTCCACCACAATATCAGCATCGTGCACACCGTTGTAGACAGTTGTGGTACTCATCAGCGCCATCTGCTTATCGCGCTGAGCTGCGCTTATATAGCGCCGTTTTACGCCGTTATTCAGTAGTTTATAGGCATAAGACAAGGCATTTGACAGCCCTTTTTCACTGATGTCTTTGACTCGTACTGGCAGCTTGGCTTTGCTGATAGTGACTGATGCGATGCCGCCGCCCATCAGCCCGCCACCGAGGACCACTGCTTTCTTCAGTGGGCGCGGCTGAGCACCTGCGGCACCGGTTTCCTTTTTCATCTGCGTAGTGGCGAAAAAGATTGAACGTAACGCCGCCGATTCCGGAGTCATCACCAGTTCACCGAAATAACGTGACTCTGTCGCCAATCCTGCGGCCATGCCCTCATCAGCCCCAATGCGCACACAATCAATGATTTTTGCGGGTGCCGGATAGTTGCCCTGTGTTTTACGTTCAACCTGCTTCAATGCTTGATCAAAGATGATATTGCGACCGAAGTGTGAATGTTCCAGCAACAACTCCATGATACCAGGTTGACGTTTGCGACGTTTTTTACCGCTTTTGAGCAGTTCAATGGCGGCGTCCAATAAAATGGTTTGCGGCACCATGTCATCAACCAAGCCCAGCTTCAATGCTTGTTTTGGCCGCAGTTGTTTACCGGTCAACATCATATCCAGTGCCTTGGCAATACCAATCAACCTTGGCAACCGTTGAGTGCCGCCACTACCCGGTAATAATCCCAGTTGAACTTCGGGCAGACCGAGCACGGTTTTACTATCGTCAGTACAGACGCGTTTATCACAAGCCAGCGCCAACTCCAGACCGCCGCCTAGGCATGCACCATGTATCGCGGCGACGACAGGGATCTCCAGTTTTTCCAATTCACCGAAAACCTTGTGGCCGGCGATCGACAAGTCGCTGGCTTTCTGGCTGGTATCGCAGGCATCCAACATAGCGATATCGGCACCCGCCACAAATGAATCCTTTTTTCCAGAAATAATCACCAGCCCTTTAATACTGCTGTCGCCACGCACCTGTGCCAATAGATCGGTCATCTCGGGCACAAATTCCGCTTTCAGGGTGTTCATGGTTTCGCCAGGCACATCCATGGTTAACAGAGCGATACCATCATCCCGACGAGTTAAGGTGAAAGTTTTTACAGTCGATTCCATGGCATTTACTCCACTTCCAGGATCATGGCAGCACCCAAGCCGCCTGCGGCACAGGCAGTCGTTAACGCTGTACCACCACCGCGACGTTTAAGTTCATTGCAAACCTGAGTGATCAGGCGCGTACCGGTTGCGGCAAAAGGATGACCATAGGCCAATGAGCCACCGAGTACATTAAATTTGTCCATATCGATTTCACCGATAGCACGGCTCTGCCCTAATTTTTCTTCGGCAAACCTCTTCGAGGCAAACATCTGAATATTGGCCAGAGTCTGTGCCGCAAACGCTTCGTGCATTTCAATCAAATCCAGATCTTCCAGCTGCATACCCGCACGAGCTAACGCTAATGGCGTGGCATAAGACGGTCCCATCAACATGTCTTGCCATACATCAGTGGCACTAAACGCGTAACTTTTAATATAACCGATAGGCTGATAGCCCATGGCTTTCGCTTTACCTTCACTCATCATTAACACCGCAGATGCGCCATCTGTCAGTGGGGTGCTGGTTGCGGCGGTCACCGTACCATGTTTACGATCGAACACCGGTTTGAGCTTGGCGTATGACGCCAGTGTCGAGTTATCACGAATATTGTTATCACGTTCGATAAAGCTACTGTACGGCGGGACATGTGCCACCATCACTTCATCTCTCAGTTTTCCCTCACCCCAGCTTTTACTTGCCAAAGTATGGGAGCGATGAGCCAGCGCATCCTGATCGGCACGACTGATATGGTAGCTTTTGGCCATTTGCTCTGCGGTTTGCCCCATAGACAAGCCAGTGGAATATTCCGCGACAGCTGGCGGTACCGGCAACAAATCTTTGGGGCGAATACGACTGAGCACCTGCCATTTTTGTTTGAGGCTGCGCGCCTTTCCTAAATCGACTAATGCAATTGCCAATTTTTTGGAGACACCAATCGGCAGTAATGAGGAAGAATCTGCGCCCCCCGCAATGCCGATGTCGATGTTACCGGTCATGATAGCTTCAGCAACGTTGACCGTACTCTGAAAACTGGTGGCACAGGCACGGGTCACACTATAAGCATCAGTGGTTACCTGCATGCCGGTACCGAGCACGATTTCACGGGCAATATTAGGGGCGGCAGGCATCTGCACCACTTGACCATAGACCAATTGCTGCACTAACACTGGGTCTAACTCTGTGCGTTGTAGTAACTCTGCAACAACCATTTTGCCAAGATCTACTGCGGGCAACCCATGAAAAGCGGTGGCCTGACGGGCAAATGGTGTCCGCAAACCCGCCACAATAGCAATGCGTTCGCCTCGGGCATTGGTTACCTGCTGTCTGTCACTCATTTGTTATCCTCGTTCTCGTTTGATCCATCACCGGAAACTGAATTTTCAGATCAGACAGCGTTCAACAGGTCTGACCATTAAAATGTGATCCGATTCTAACTTCTTCCAGCCAAGTTTTAAACACTTGTTTAGATTATCACACGGATAAATTATCAGCAGCTATTCTACTTCGGGGATATTTAGCGATATTGGGTGGTCTACAACCGTAGATCGCCTAAGCTATAGACATGACTGCAAGTACAACAATCTAAATAAAAATTAACTGTTAATTCATAGTATTTTGTACTTCAATCGGTCTGCAATATTCCGCACAATGACAGGAAAACCCTGCAGTTGACACTGCACGAGCTGGAAAAGAGAAGCCCTATGCCGTTAAGTCGTTTTCACGCATTAAGAACATATCTTGACCATGTGATAGTTGGTCAGCCATCGTTAACTGAAAATCTACTGATTGCCATGATTGCCGATGGCCACTTATTGGTCGAGGGGCCTCCAGGGCTGGCAAAAACCCGCGCAGTGAAAGCGCTGTGTGATGGGATCCAGGGAGATTTTCACCGGATCCAATTTACGCCAGATCTGTTGCCTGCTGACCTTACCGGCACCGATATCTACCGCGCGCAGACCGGTACCTTTGAATTCGAAGCCGGACCGATTTTCCACAATTTGATCCTGGCGGATGAAATTAACCGCGCTCCGGCCAAAGTGCAGTCAGCATTGTTGGAAGCGATGGCGGAAGGACAAGTTACGGTCGGCAAGCATTCCTATAAGCTGCCACAGTTGTTTCTGGTGATGGCGACGCAAAACCCTTTAGAAAACGAAGGCACTTATCCATTACCGGAAGCGCAGTTAGACCGCTTCCTGATGCACCTGAATCTGGATTACCCCAGTGCAGAAACTGAGCTGGAGATTTTGCGGCTGTCGCGTAATGAAGCCAAAACGCGCACGATGGAAAAAATGACGCCCATTTCACAGGACGATATTTTCAGTGCGCGTGTGCAGGCACTGGAGATTTATCTGGCCGAGCCACTGGAGCGTTATATCGTTGATCTGGTAATGGCGACCCGGCAGCCAGCACGATACAGCGCAGAGTTAGCCAAATGGTTAGAATATGGTGTCAGTCCCCGTGCCACTCAATCCATTGAGCGCTGCGCCCGCGCCCGCGCCTGGTTACACGAACGAGACTTTGTCTCGCCAGAAGACATTCAGGCCGTGCTGCCAAATGTGCTGCGTCATCGGTTACTGCTGAGTTATCAGGCGCAAGCAGAAGGCATCAGCCGGGATGAAGTGATCAACCATATTCTCAGTCAGGTAGCTGTGCCCTAATGATGCAAACGCCACCGAACACTTTGCCGCTCTTCGCTGATGGCGTGCATCTGAGCGAGGCGGAACTGCTAGCCTGCCGCAATCTCGCCAGAGCAATACCGGATCGAAGCGTTCGCGCACGAGCCGCTATGGCAGGCAATCGCAGCAGTCTGATAAAGGGCCGTGGGATGGAGTTTGCGGAAGTTCGTCACTACCAGCACGGTGATGATGTCCGCACTATCGACTGGCGAGTGACGGCAAGAACCGGCAAAGCGCACACTAAACTATTTGTTGAGGAGCGTGAACGGCCGGTACTGCTGTTGGTTGACCTGAAACACAGTCTCTATTTTGGTTCGACTTTGCTGTTACAGTCAGTACAGGTAGCTCATTTAGCCGCAACGCTGGGATGGAATGCCATTCAGCAGGGCGACCGCCTCGGGGCACTGATTGTCGGCGATAATAAGCGTCGGGAGTTAAAACCCCGGACCCGTGAACATGGAATTCTGGCATTAATTTCTGCGATGACAGAAGTACATAAACACCAACTGGAACACCTTGAAACACCCGTGTCGGCGAGTCAGGGATTGATGGCGCAGAGCTGTCGACAGTTGGTGCGACTGACCAAACCCGGTTCACAGGTATGGTTGATCACTGATGGCAATGGTTTTGATGATGACTGTCGTCAATCACTGTCAGCGCTGACCCGTCATAACGAAGTCGCCGCATTTGTGGTGACGGATCCTTTGCGTAACGGCACACTGCAATTACCGAAACGGTTTTCACTGCCGGTACGGGATCAGGGAAAGTCGCTGGTACTGGACCGCCACAGTTATGATGCCTGGTTAGAACGGCAACGACACAGCCTGTGGCACTTTGAAAAGATGATGCAATCTCTGAGTATCCCGGTGCGATTGATAGATGCCGGGCAAAATCTCAATCAACAAATGAATTTGTTAAGATGACGCCAACGTCCACTACTGCCAATCCGGCACTCAATGCCCTGAAAGATATCCGGCTGCCAGCTGAGGTTGGCTTTTGGCCACCCGCACCGGGAATTTTGGCACTGCTGATACTGTCACTGATGTTAATCATCGCGCTGATCGTATGGCTTTACCTGCGCCACAAACGCCACCTGCGCCAACAGGCGCCGGCCAAAGCTGCGTTACAACTGCTTTCGCAGTTAGATGCCAATGATCCCCAACTGATGCTGCAACTGAGCAGCTTACTTAAGCGCTGTGCGATCAGTTATGGCGGCAGAGAACAGGTGGCCAGCCTAACAGGTGAAGACTGGTATCAATACCTAGACCAAGCGCTGCCAATTAAAATGCACGGAAAATTCAGCCGCCTTTTGAAAAGTCGTTATCAACCTCATAGCGACACTGACACTACCCGCGAGCTGCTGACGCTTTGTCAGCAATGGTTACAATGCGCGCCGAGTTATTATCGCAAAGCTAGCAAGGGGGCGAAATCATGTTAACTCTTGCCTGGCCCTGGCTGCTGATACTGTTGCCACTGCCACTTATTATCCGGTTTCAACCTTTGACTACTGCTGGTGGTCAATTACAGATGCCGGGTATCCAGCAATATGATGTCACCGAAGCCAGTAATAAAACCAAACGCCACTGGGTACTATGGTTGTTATGGTTGCTGCTAATCCTGGCCTTAGCCAGACCTCAATGGTTAGGAGATCCTATAGAGCTCCCGACACAAGGGCGCGATTTGATGGTAGCTGTGGATCTTTCTGGCAGTATGCAGATTGAAGATATGGTGCTCAATGGTAAAACCGTCGACCGCTTCAGTGTTATCCAAAAAGTGGTCAGTGACTTTATCGACCGCCGTGCTGGCGATCGTATCGGTCTCATTCTGTTTGCGGATGCGGCGTATTTGCAAGCGCCGCTGACATTGGACCGACGCTCTGTAGCCCAATATTTGAAAGAAGCACAAATCGGCCTGGTAGGAAAACAGACTGCCATCGGTGATGCTATCGCCCTGGCGGTGAAGCGGTTTAGCCAACTGGATAAGAGTAACCGAGTATTGGTATTGCTAACGGATGGCTCCAACAATGCTGGCAGCATTGATCCAGATGAAGCCGCCGCAATCGCGGCCAAGAGTGGCGTCACCATCTATACCATCGGGGTCGGAGCTGATGTTATGGAACAACGCACGTTGTTTGGCGTGCAACGCGTTAATCCGTCTGCCGACCTTGATGAAGATCAACTGAAACGGATTGCCGACGTGACTCATGGTAAGTATTTCCGCGCGCGCAATCCCAAAGAGCTGGAGCAAATCTACCACGATATTGATCAGTTGCAGCCTGTCAGTCGGAACCCGCAGACCTACCGTCCCCAATCGGAACTATTTTATTGGCCATTAGGACTGGCAGTACTGTTCAGTCTGTTATTCAGCATTAGTAGCGTTCTGTCCTCACGTTCAGTCGTATCCGGGAGGTCATCATGAGTCTGCATTTCATCCGGCCGGAATGGTTTATCACCCTGCTGCCACTAGCCTTGGGTTTATGGCTAAAACTGAAATACAGCGGCAGTCACTCTCAATGGAACAAATATATTGCGCCTCATCTCGCTGGCGTTTTAGTCAGCCACGCCCAGCAGCAACGTCGGCAATGGCTACCACTGCTGGTCTTAAGCTGGTGTATCGCCATACTGGCGCTCAGCGGACCAGCACTGTATAAAAAATCATTACCGGTATTTGCCTCGACCCAAGGCCGTGTAGTGCTGATGGATATGTCACTATCGATGTATGCCACCGATCTGTCACCAAACCGGCTGACGCAGGCACGTTTTCGAGTCACGGACCTGCTTAAAGGACTCAAAGAGGGCGAAACGGGTTTGGTGGCCTATGCCGGTGATGCGTTTGTGATCAGCCCCCTCACCCGCGACAGCAACACCTTACTGAATCTGTTACCGACACTCAGCCCCGATATCATGCCAGTGAGAGGCTCAAACCTGCCAGCCGCACTGACAAAAGCCAAAGAGTTACTCAAACAAGGTGGCCATATTAAAGGCGACATTATTTTAGTCACCGATGGTGTAGCAACTGACCAACTCAACGAAGCCAAAGCGGTACTGCAAGATAGCCAATATCGCTTGGTGATACTGGCGCTGGGATCCGCCCAAGGTGCACCAGTCCGTTTAAGTGATGGTCAGTTAATGCGGGATAGCAGCAATCAAGTAGTCGTGCCAACAACCAATTATGCCCAGCTAAACGAACTTGCCCAAAGTAGCCACGGCATGCTGATCCCATTTGCAAACGACGGCAGCGATCTTACTAAGTTACGCCAATGGCTGTCGAAAGACGAAAACGATGATGCCAAAGCGACCAACGTTGCCGGAGATGTGTGGATTGATTTGGGGCCATATTTATCGCTGTTGCTACTCATCCCTTTACTAGCCGCATTCCGCTATGGTTTGCCCATGTGGCTGGTGGCACTGCCGCTCACTGGGCTGCTATTACCACCGCAGGCCCATGCCAGCAGTTGGGACAATCTTTGGCAAACAGCTGACCAACAAGGAATGCAGGCATTTAAACAACAGGATTTCAAAACCGCGGCAGGCAAATTTGCCAATCCGGCTTGGCAAGGCAGTGCTCTTTATCGTGCTGGCGATTATCAAGCCGCACTCCATGCATTTGAGAAGGATAACAGCGCAGATGGTTATTACAACCAGGGTAATGCTTTGATGCAGTTGGGTAATTATGAAGAAGCGATCAAGCGTTATGACCAAGCATTGAAACAGCAAACGCAGTTTGATGATGCGGAAGCCAATAAAGCGCTGGCACAGCAGCTGTTAAAACAAAAGCAGGACAAGCAGGACAAGCAGGACAAGCAGGACAAGCAGGACAAGCAGGACAAGCAGGACAAGCAGGACAAGCAGGATCAGAATAAGTCTGGTCAGCAGCAAAACCAACAGTCAAATCCCCCTGAGGACCAAAAACCACAAGACAAGCAAAAAAATAGTGGTGACGATAACCAAGGCAGCGATAAACCGCAGTCAGGCGATAAACAGCAAAGCGCTAGTGAACAACAGCAAGGACAGAATAAGTCGTCACAAGCTCAGGATCCGGCGGATCAGCAAAGCAATTCTCGTGAGCAATCGGCTAAGTCACAGCCCGCTGCTGATAAAAATGAGCAACAAAAGCAGGCTGACGATAAACAGTCGCCGCCACAAGCTCAGCAAGGACAATCTTCATCGGGAGAGGATAAGCAGCAACCGTCGCCACAGATGCAAGCCGATGCCAGCCAGGGAAATAACGCCGACCAGGACGATAAACAGCAAGCTCAGGCAAGCACTGCCAAGCCAGCCGAAAACAACTCGCCGAAGCAGTCCCAAAATGGCACGGTGGCAGCATCATCCCTGGACGATAAAGATAAACTGCCAGCTGATATGCAGCGGGCATTAAAAGCAGTTGTCGATGATCCAGAAGCACTGCTGCGTAATAAGATGCAACTCGAATATCAAAAACGCCGCCAACGCGGTGAGACACCCAAGGAACAACAACAGTGGTAAAACTACGCATTTCTTTTTGGCTGCTGCTGGCGGTGCTATTGCCGCTGAAAGCTATGGCACTGACAGAACTGCAGGCGTCAGTCGACAAAAACCCGGTGACCCAAGGGGAATATATCGCATTAACGGTCACCGCTGATGATGATCTGGAAAGTCAGGCGTTAGATACGTCCGCGTTGCTCAAGAACTTTATCGTCGGTCGCACCAGCGTGGGTCGCAGCACGCAAATCATCAATTTTGACACCCGCAAGGAAACACGCTGGCAAATCCTGATTTCGCCCAAGCAGCTAGGACAAGTGACCATCCCAGCGTTTGAAATCAACGACGTTAAATCCAACCCTATTGCATTGCAGGTAGTTGATTCGGCCAGTCAGCCACAACAGATGCAAAACCTGTTTCTGCGCACCAGTGTCTCCAGTGACGAAGCCTATGTGGGACAATTAATCACTTACAAAGTGAAGTTGTATCTGGCAGTGGATCTGCAACGTGGAGTGTTATCCGCCCCTAATCTCGACGGTGCTCAAGTGAAGCAAGTCGGCGATGACAAAGACAGTACCGATATTGTTAATGGCAGACGTTATCGAGTCATCGAACGCACCTACAGTATCGTTGCCGATAATCCTGGCAAATTGATGATTAGCGGCGTGAATTTCTCAGGCGATGTTCTGGTGAATGGTGCTGGTGGCGGTATGTTTTCATTTCAGGAAAGTCGGCCGGTGCAGGCACAGGGAGACAGCACGGTTGTCACCATCAAACCGGTGCCGCAAAGTTATGTCGGTGACTGGTTGGTTGCTGATGTTGTCGCCCTGCAGGAAGACTGGAAAGACGGGCAAACTTATGAAGCCGGACAGCCAATTACGCGCAACATCAGTTTATATGCTTCCAATGCCGATGAAACCAGCCTGCCGGATTTGAATATTCCGTTACCACCGGGCATGCGCAGCTATCCCGATAAAGCCGTTAAGAAGACTATCGCCCGCGATGGTCAAACAGTGGCAAAGCTGACGCAAACTGTGGCGATCGTCCCGAGCAAAGCCGGTGACTTTACCCTACCGGAAGTGAAAGTGGCCTGGTGGAATCCGCATCTTAATAAAGAAGAGTACGCCACGCTGCCCGCACGACAGATTAAGGTAAAGCCTGCCAGCAATACCCCGGCCCCCGATCTCACAATGCCGACACCGACTACCACGACAAGTGCAGGATACTGGCCTGCCGCCACCGCCATATTGGCCGTGCTGTGGTTGGTGACACTGGGATTGTGGTTAAGCGCCCGTCGTAAAGCGCCGATTAAGGTTGTAGACCGGATAATGGCGACTGCCACGACACCCACTGCGCCGGCAAATTTGCAAAGTGCCATCGACAAAGATGATGCAGCAGAGGTCCTCAATGCGTTGTTGCATGAAGTCTCAAGCATTAAAGGGCAAAATATTAGCCTGGGACAGCTGACACAGCTCTCTGCACCACTCGCGGCAATTGCCAGCAAAATCCAGGCCGCACATTATAGTCGCACGCCTAAGGAAACCGCTCCGCTGTATCAGGAATTACAAGGGGCGCTCGCGCAATTTCGCAGTGACGAATTGCAGAAAAAACAGCAAAAATCGCCACTGTCATCACTTAATCCTTAATGGATGTCTCAACCATCGGGAGCCTCATGGCTCCTTTTTTTTAAAAAAAACAAATCTAAATCATTGGGTTGTCGTTTTGTGAAAATTAACTGAAACAACAATATTGTGAGCAATTTCAAATATCTGCTACGATTGGCCGTCAAACAATAACATCCGAATAACAAGCAGTTAAATCTAATGCAAATTGAAACACCTATCGCAGTCACGTTTGTCGCTTATCTCGTCGCAATGTTGGCAATTGGATACTGGGCCTACCGCGCCACAGATTCTCTTGATGATTACATCCTTGGTGGCCGCAAAATGGGGCCGGCAGTCACGGCACTCAGTGTTGGTGCCTCTGATATGTCCGGCTGGCTGTTACTCGGCCTCCCCGGGGCGGTTTACCTCGGCGGCATGGGCGAAGCCTGGATTGGTATTGGGTTGTTGTTTGGCGCTTGGTTAAACTGGTTATTTGTGGCCAAACGCCTACGGGTCTACACCCAGATGGCTGACAATGCACTCACTTTGCCAGACTTTTTTGAAAAACGCTTTGCTGACAAATCTGGCATCTTGAAACTCGTCTCCGCACTTACCATTTTGGTGTTTTTCACTTTTTACGCCTCCTCTGGCATGGTAGGCGGCGCCATTTTGTTCGAAAAAGTGTTTGGAATGGATTACACGGTGGCATTGGTTGTCGGCTCAGTGGTGATTGTGGCGTATACCTTTGTTGGTGGCTTTTTTGCGGTGAGCTGGACCGATTTTTTTCAGGGTTGCCTGATGTTGCTGGCACTGTTAATCGTTCCGGTCAGTATGTTCACTCATCCCGAAAGCCATAAAAGTTTGGGGTCATTGGATCCCGCCCTATTATCGCTGTTTAATGACAAACTGACGCTGATCAGCTTACTGTCAGCGTTAGCCTGGGGCTTAGGTTATTTCGGTCAACCGCATATATTGTGTCGGTTTATGGCGATTCGCAGTACACAAGATTTACCAGTCTCTCGCCGCATTGCCATGAGTTGGATGTTACTGTCACTGCTGGGTGCCTTGGCAACAGGCATCGCTGGGATGTTGTATTTTGCCGACAAACCGCTGGATAACCCCGAGACAGTCTTTATTCACCTGACACAAATTGCGTTCAATCCCTGGATTGGCGGCATTCTTATTGCGGCAATTTTATCAGCCATCATGTCGACCATCGATTCTCAGCTGCTGGTGTGCTCCAGCGTGGTGACTGAAGATTTCTACCGTCGCTGGCTGCGACCTAACGCCTCTAACGGTGAGTTGATGCTGGTGGGCCGCTTAGCCGTGCTAATTATCGCAGTATTAGCCGGGGTCATTGCGCTGAATCCCAAAAGTAGCGTACTGGGTTTAGTGAGTTATGCCTGGGCCGGCTTTGGTGCGGCATTTGGTCCCGTCGTTTTGCTATCGCTGTTCTGGCATGGCTATAGTCGTCAAGGTGCCATTGCCAGCATTGTGGTGGGTGCGGTCACCGTGGTGCTGTGGAAACTGGCCCAAGGCGGGATCTTTTCCTTGTATGAATTGTTGCCAGGCTTTGTGTTTGCCACACTGGCGGGGATTGTTGTGAGTTTGCTGTTTCCTCCACCAGCCGATACCGTACAGCAGTACCGAACTGTTAAACAGTCATTGTGAGCACGAGCCCAAAGGCTGACCTGAGGTAAGCTGATTTGATAGCGGGCTGAAGCATTGCCATCACATCCAGCACTTAAACTATCTAGTTTTCCAATTTGCATCGTAAAGCGGGTGAACATTTTCCCCGCTTTTTGCTATCTTAATTAAGCACTTCAGCATGATTAACGCTCGTTAAGCATACATTTCTTTCCGTACACAAGGAGTCCCGGAATGAATAAACACACCGCCCTCGCCACCGTGCTTTTAGGCGCATTCATCTGCAGCGGATTATATTTGCTCGGTACCAGTATCGGTAACAGCCTGTTAGCCATGAAAGCCATGGATCGCGTCGTTACCGTGAAAGGATTAGCCGAACAGGAAGTAAAGGCCAATATTGCGATCTGGCCAATCACTTTTAATGACGTCGATAACAATCTGAATAATCTCTATGACTCAGTTCAGAAGAAAACGGAGCGAGTCAGGCAATTTTTGTTAGCTCAGGGATTCAGTGGCAATGAAATCAGCGTTTCTCAGCCGTCTATTGAAGATCGACAAGCGCAGGGCTACGCCGATCCCAATGTAAAATTTCGCTATAACGCCAAAGTAACCGTATCGATTTATACCCAGCAGATAGAGAAAGTCTTAGACAGCAGGAAAAAACTGCTGGAACTGGCGAAGGATGATATCGCGGTGGCACAAAATTATGGTAACGGCACTGAATTCATCTATACCGAACTCAACAGCATCAAGCCACAAATGGTGCAGCAGGCAACCGAAAACGCACGAGAGGTGGCAGAGAAATTCGCCCGTGACTCTCAATCGTCACTCGGGAAAATTAAGAATGCCAGCCAGGGGACCTTTTCAATCAGTGATCGGGATAGCAATACGCCATACATTAAGAAGGTTAGAGTGGTGTCTACCCTCACCTACTATCTGAAAGACTAAGTGAGTGTAGCGCAATCATGATTGCGTTTTTTCGTTTCTAATTCAGGGTTTACTTAATTTTTTATTTTTTCGCGTACGCTGTTGCGTATTGAGTTACCATCCATTAGAATTTTCTCATAAATGTGATGCCGTGAGATAAATACCTATGCGAGGACTGTTGTTGACCACCATGATGGTGGGGTTCGGATTAGCTGTCAGCCCTGCGGTGAACGCCGCAAACAGTGATGTGGCAACGCTGACTGTCGTCTCTCAGAAAGCCCCACATATGCTGGTGTTGGACGGTACACTGGAAGCTGTAAAGTCCGCTACCGTTTCCGCCCAGACCAGCGGCCGGATTGTAAAGCTTAATTTCGACGTGAATGATCTCGTCCCGGCTGGTGCGCCGTTATTAGAGATCACCAGTAAGGAACAAGGGGCGGAGCTGGCTGCAGCCGAGGCTGACTATGCCAAAGCACAAGCACTCAACGTTGAAGCGCAAAAGACTTTGGCGCGTTATGAAAAATTGTTCCCACAAGGAGCAATTTCTAAAGGAACCATGGATCAGGCTATCGCCAATGCCAAGTCCACCAAGCAAGCCGCCAGTGCGGCCAGTGCGCAGGTGACCAAAGCCCGTGAGTCATTGAAATATACTGTGGTATCTGCACCTTATGCTGGCGTGGTGACTCAACGCCATGTTGAAGTCGGTGAAACTGTCAGCCCCGGTCAGGCACTCCTTTCCGGATATGCGACTGACAAGATGCGCGCCGTAATTCAAGTGCCTCAACGTTATCGTGGAGCCTTGATTAAAGCCGGAGCGGTGAAAGTGACCTTAGCAGATGGTCGAGAATTCGATGTTACCAACCCGGTGATTTTCGGTTTTACCGACACCCAATCGCATGCCTATAAAGTTCGCTTACCTTTACCTGATGATACCCCAGCCCTATTGCCTGGAAGCTGGATTAAAGCCCGGTTCCAAGTCGATGAGCGAGAAATTACCCTCATTCCACAAACTGCCCTTTACAGCGTTAACGAGCTGTCTGGCGTCTATCTCAAGCAAGGCGACAAGTTTGTACTGCAGCAAGTACGCTTAGGCGAAACTCGCGGTAATGATGTGGAAGTGCTGGCAGGATTGCAGGCTGGCGACGTGATTGCTACCAATGCCTATCAGGTGTTGCTCACCCATCCTGTACAGCAGTAAGCGGGAGTTAAGGCTATGAGTAAAACTACAGGAACAGGCATTTCTGGCCGGGTTGCGGCCAAGTTCCAGAACAGTGCAATTACGCCTTTGCTGGCGCTGCTTGGCCTACTGATGGGGGTGTTTGCCATCATAGTGACACCGAAAGAGGAAGAGCCGCAGATTGATGTGACGTTTGCGGATGTTTATATCCCCTTCCCCGGTGCCAAGCCTTCTGAAGTTGAACAACTGGTAACCCTGCCTGCCGAAGAAGTGATTTCCCAGATCAAGGGCATTGACACTCTGTATTCATTTTCCCGCCCTGATGGCGCACTGATCATCGTCATTTTCAAAGTTGGCGTGCCACGCAATGACGCCATCGTTAAGCTGTATAACCAGATCTATTCGAATCTAGACAAGTTGCCAACTGCAGCCGGTGTGGGTCAGCCACAAATTAAGCCCATGGGCATTGATGATGTCCCCATCGTAAGCCTGACGCTGTGGTCGGAAGATCCAAAGATTTCTGCAGAGCAACTGACCCATGTGGCACACGGGATGGAAACCGAGCTGAAACGTATTCCCGGTACTCGTGAAGTAACCACAGTGGCGCCGCATGATTTGGTGCTGAATGTGCGTATCGACCCACAGCGGATGAATTACTATGGGGTCAGCTACGATAAGATCCGTACCGCGCTGTCGGCCAATAACTCAGTTTCCATGCCAGTATCGCTGGTACAGGGCAATCAGGAAATCAAGGTGCAAGCAGGTCAGTTCCTGCAATCGGTCGATGATGTTAAGCAGTTAGTCGTCGCCGTCAATACTGACGCCAACGGCCATGCTGCACCGGTCTTTTTGTCAGACTTGGCTGATATCAGTCTTAAAGCAGACATCCCCACCGCCAGTGCCTGGCACTACAACACCCAACGTGATGGCAACAAGTTGCAAGCAGGAATATTCCCAGCGGTGACGATTTCCATTGGGAAAAAACCTGGCGAAAACGCAGTGGATGTAGCCAATGAAGTGCTGGCTAAAGTTGCGCAAACACGCAATGTGCTCATCCCCGAAAAAGTGAATATCACGGTTTCGCGCAACTATGGTGTGACGGCAGCGGAAAAATCCAACACCCTAATTTTCAAACTGATTTTTGCAACTACCGCTGTAGTTATCTTGGTATTGTTCACCATGGGCATGCGCGAAGCCCTAGTGGTGGGTGTGGCGATTGGTATTACCTTGGCCATTACCCTGTTTGCCTCTTGGGCATACGGCTTCACGCTCAATAGGGTGTCGCTGTTCGCGTTAATTTTCTCCATCGGCATCTTAGTGGATGACGCTATTGTGGTGGTGGAAAATATCCACCGCCATATGTCGATGGGTAAACGTTCCTTTGCAGAACTCATTCCGTTAGCCGTGGACGAAGTCGGTGGACCGACCATTCTGGCGACATTCACCGTTATTGCCGCACTACTGCCTATGGCATTTGTGTCTGGATTAATGGGCCCATATATGAGTCCAATCCCGATTAATGCCAGCATGGGGATGTTGATCTCCTTGTGTGTTGCCTTTGTTGTCACCCCTTGGCTTAGCCGTCACCTGTTAAAGGCGCATAAGGCAGATGACGCATCCCATAATCCGGATTCAGTGAATCCGAAAATGCTCAGCATCTTCACCCGTTTGATTAAACCCTTCCTTGACAGCCGTAAGGCGCGTTTAGGTTTGGCGGGGGGCGTAGCAGCACTGATCTTGATGGCAGTTGCATTGCCAGTAGCGCAATTAGTGGTGCTCAAGATGCTGCCATTCGATAACAAGTCTGAGTTTCAGGTGATTGTGGATATGCCGGAAGGCACACCTGTGGAACAGACCGAAAAGGTGCTAAAAGCATTATCGGGTTATCTGGCAACGGTGCCAGAAGTGCGCAATATGCAACTGTATGCGGGGACTCATGCGCCTATCAACTTTAACGGATTAGTACGTCATTATTTCCAACGCAGCACCCAGGAAGCGGGAGATATTCAGGTAAACCTGACTGATAAGCATCATCGCCATCGTGATAGTCATAACATCGCCTTGGCGGTGCGAGGACCGCTGCAGAAAATTGGCGATAAATATCAAGCGAATGTCAAAGTCGTGGAAGTGCCTCCAGGTCCACCCGTATGGTCACCGATTGTGGCCGAAGTTTATGGACCAAGCGAATCCATTCGGGAGCAGGCTGCCCATGAGTTAATGGATCTGTTCCACAAAACGAAAGACGTGGTGGACATTGATATTTACCTACCGGCAATGCAGCAGAAATGGCAGGTCAGTATCGACCGTAGCAAAGCCAGTCTGTTGGGGGTGCCTTATGCCAATATCGTTGACTTAGTGGCAACCTCTGTCGGTGGCACTGACGTCAATGTCCTGCACAAGAACATGCAGAAATCTCCAGTACCCATCCGTTTGGAGCTGAACGAAGCCGACAAACCGGATCTGACCCAGCTGTTATCAATGAAACTTGATAGCCAATTCGGGGGTACCGTGCCATTGTCAGAACTGGTAACCGTTCATAAAGGCAGCATTGACATGCCAATCATCCACAAAAACATGATCCCAATGATCATGGTAGTGGCAGATATGGCGGGGCCATTGGATAGCCCGCTGTACGGTATGTTTGAAATGGCATCGAAGATTGACAGTCCCAACGGTTTGGGTTTTGACCAGTATTACATCCACCAACCCGATGGTTTGAATGCCGTGAGCGTGAAGTGGGATGGAGAATGGAAGATCACCTACGAAACCTTCCGTGACATGGGCATTGCCTATGCTGTCGGAATGATCGCCATCTACTTGTTGGTAGTGGCCCACTTCCGTTCCTATCTGGTACCGCTGATCATTATGGCTCCTATCCCATTAACCATTATCGGGGTAATGCCAGGACATGCGCTTCTAGGGGCTCAGTTCACCGCCACTTCGATGATCGGTATGATCGCCCTCGCCGGAATTATTGTGCGTAACTCGATATTGTTAGTGGACTTTATTAATCTAGAGACGGCCGCAGGCAGACCGTTTGAAGAAGCGGTGATCCATTCTGGTGCGGTGAGGGCAAAACCCATTATTCTGACGGCACTCGCCGCGATGATCGGTGCCACCTTTATTCTGGATGACCCGATATTTAACGGCCTGGCCATCAGTCTGATTTTCGGTATTTTTATCTCCACCCTGCTAACGCTGGTGGTCATCCCAGTACTGTACTACGCTGCCATGCGTAATCGTATTGGTCATTTAATCCAAATGGCCGAAGAAGCCAAAGGAGCTTAATATGTCTGTAGAACGTGCCACGATGGCGTTTGCTGGGTTTATGGTGATGTTGTCACTATTGTTGACTGCCACCGTACACCATAATTTTTTCTGGTTGACCCTGTTCGTCGGTGCCAACCTGTTCCAGAGCGCTTTCACTCGCTTTTGCCCAGCTAGTATGCTGTTTCATAAGCTGGGATTGAAAACTGAGGCAGAAATTGCTCAGGGCAAATAATCGGAACCAGTTGTTATGTTGAAAATTAGTTTATTGGTCGTCATTGCTGTGGTGTTGTTTGTCAGTATGCGGGCTTTTGGCCGCAGTAGTGAGCAAGATCCAGCGACAGCGTTCGCAAAAATTGCTCAGGGCGCCACGGTCATTGATGTACGCACAGCGGAAGAGTTTGCTGCCGGACATCTGCCAGAGGCACACAACATTCCCTATGAGCAGATTATTGCTGGGGTAGAAAAGCTTAATATTGGCAAAGACCAGCCGGTCGTTGTGTATTGTCGTAGTGGTCATCGAGCAGGTATTGCCAAAACGGCGTTGGAAAAATCAGGGTATACCCAGATCTACAACGCTGGTGGTTTGCAAAAATTACAGGCATTTAAACAAAAAAATTAGGTTGGCTGGTCGCATTAGCTAACAGCGTTAAACCTCATACTGCAGAGGAACTCGTGCTAAACTAGCAACGTCTTCTTTCATCAGTATGAGGTTTTCTTTTGAGCACTTCCGCAGATAACAACGCTTCTAGCCATAAAGATCCATTGCATGGCATCACGCTGGAAAACTTACTCAAAGCGTTGGTGTCGCAGTATGGCTTTGATGGGCTCGCCGCGCAGATCAACATTCGCTGTTTCAGTCATGACCCCAGTATTAAGTCCAGTTTGAAATTTTTGCGTAAAACCCCGTGGGCGCGCGCTAAAGTAGAACGGCTTTATCTGACCATGCAAGGGTTACCGATCCCCGAGCATCTGAAGCACCCCGAGGCCAGCGCTGACAAAACCCCCACAACAAAACAGGTCAATCGCGATATTTGGGGCAAATAGTCTCACTGAATCTTTTAAGGCAGCCAAAATCGTGATCTATCTGACACTCCATGGTAAAGAAAAGTCAGCTTTGCAGAGTCCCTATCAAGTTTGTGATTAAGTGGCCGTTGTCCAGGTAACCAGCACCTATTGTATTGATGACCCTAAGGGGACAATTAGATGAATATTAGCGGACTTAATCAACTCAGCAGCCAAAGCAGTAGCACCACGTCTTTTAGTGTCACTATCACCACCGAAGATGATTCGACAACGACCACACTTGCCACTGAAAGCAGCGATAGCAGTGATACGCAGGACACTGTCACCATTTCAGCAGATGCGCTGAAAGCACTATCTGCTGACAGTGGTGCAACGCTGCACAGCAATGCCTCGCAGGCGTCAGAAGCTAAAGGCACCGCAAAAGCCAGCAGCAGTGATAGTAGCCAAGATAGCACTGACCCTGTGGCCAAAATTGACCAGCAGATTGAAAAGCTGCAACAGCAACTCGAAGAACTACAGCAGCAACTTCAGGCACTGAAGGGTGATAATTCTGATGAAGCAGATGCGAAACGTCAGCAGTTACAAGGACAAATAGCTACCGTCAGCGGCCAAATTGCCTCGCTGAACAATCAGAAATCTACACTCCAAAACCAGGATAGTACCAGTGCGTCCTGACAAGCATCATCTGCAGCAACTATGTTTGTTGCTGCAGATATCCCCACAATGGCTTAAACCTATCGGATTCGGATTAACCACATAATTCTGACCGATATGCAGCTCGTCCCCTACGCCACTGGACGCTCTTAATATTTTCAGTTGAGGCCGGTTATGTTTGAATCCTAATATCACTTACCAACTGGGAGTGTGCATTCTTGAAAAGGCTTGCTACATCAAATTCAGATTACTGCTCGACAGATCAATAGACTCAAGCAAGCGGTAATAAGCAGATAAACGGCCTAGAAACTCGCCCGCCTTGCATGAAAGTTTAGTCGCTATTGCTATGCGCTAAGACTCAGTCATAAATGCCTAACATCGGTTCGAGGTGTTCAAAACTTTCATCCATCGCATAGGCGCGAGAGATATAAGGTACTGAAACATGGCCATAACGGAACGACAGCTGAGCCTCAGCGATTTCTTCACTATTTTTCGCAATCGCAGCCTCATATAAAGCGGCGACAAGCCCACTTCTATCCGCGCCCGCCCGACAATGAATTAATATTGGCTTTTCTGCATGTCTGAGCAGATAAATAATCGCTTGCGCATCCGTATCCGATAAATCGCGGCCATCTGACATGCCGAAATTGATATGTTTAATGTTTAATTTTTGGGACTCGGCAATTTCATTGTCATACCATAATTTCCCCTTGTGCTCACCACGAAGGTTGATAATGGTTTTAATGCCATAAATCTTTTGATAGTTCGCGATATCTTTTAGCGTTGGTTGAGCGGAACGATAGAGTTCCCCAGAGATGACCGTATGAAAATTTCCGGTTATTCGCAAAAAACCGGCATAAAGTCCTAATGAAGCCAGTGCGATAATTAACCAAAATGTCGATCTTAGTATCAGCATACGGACTAGCGACATCTTGCGCGCATTTAACTTGGCGGTTTTACCGGAATTAAGCATATGTGCTCCACATCTAAACCTGCTAAGCAGAATAACGCGTGTTTATGACAGTATTGATTTCAATAAAACATGCCGTTATCAGCCAACTGCTAATGCAAAGTACCGAGCAAACCTTAAGGTCTTCTGAGCATTTCAATAAAAAGCATGAAAACAGGTCCTAATGAGATGCTTTGGATTACTCCCCCAATCCTAAAGATAAAGGTTTGAAAAAAATCATCGCAATAAACTCAATATGCTGCCGAAATTACATGTTAAGCTGTTGATTCGATTATTAAGTCCTTTTGATGCTGTCTGGTTACGCATTTCCAACAGGACTCAACATTGGTTTAGTTTTCGTTTCCACCTAAATAAAACAATAAGTTATATACATTCATCTCTGGCACTACACGACATAGAGGCGTTATGATAGGCACGTTTTTTAAGTATCTTTCAGCGACGGTTGCAATCAGCACAACCGGTTTCGCGCAACCCGTTTTGGCAGCATTACCGGCAACAACCGTAACCCCAAAAGTGCTCATTGTGACCATGTTTGGCAGTGAAGCAAAACCTTGGGAACAGCACGCTAAGTTTACCCATACCTACCCATTACCGGGCCTCAGTGCCGATTACCCCGATTTAAAATGTAATGATCAAGCTGTATGTATGCTGACAACCGCGATGGGGTATGCCAATGCCGCCACAACGCTGACATCGGTGGCTTTTAGCAGCCAACTCGACCTACGCCAAACCTATATCATCATCGCCGGTATTGGTGGTGTCGATCCGCAAAAAGGCACATTGGGCTCGGCGCACTGGGCTCAATATGTGATTGACGGCGGACTGGTACATCGAATTGATGCGCGGCAGATGCCCAAAGAATGGACCACGGGAATGTTTGCCTTAGGCACCATTCACCCCGGAGAAAAGCCGAAGTGGCATGCAGGCAGTGAAGTGTTCGAACTTAATGGCGCTTTAGTCAATAAAGCCTATATGCTGAGTAAAAATGTTGAACTGCTGGATACCCCGGAAGCTCAGGCCGATCGAAAAATGTTTCCTGTGGGTTCTGTTGCTACCAAAGCTCCGTTTGTGTCGGTGTGCGACACGGTTTCCGCCGATACCTTTTGGGTGGGTTCCGCCATTGCCAACGCCATGGACCAATACGCAAAGCTGCTGACAGATGGCGCCGCTGATGTGTGTACCTCACAAATGGAAGACAATGCCAGTTTGACAGCTTTGAAACGTGGTGCAGATGCAGGGAAGCTCGACTTCAACCGCGTACTGGTACTCCGTACAGCTTCCGATTACGACCAGGAAGCACCTGGACAAACTCCGGTGCAAGCGCTGGCGGCTAACGGTAGTGGGTATAAGCCTGCGGTTGTCAATGCTTACCGCGTTGCCGATGCGGTAACCCAAGATATCATTGCGCACTGGGCGCAATGGCAAGACGGGATTTAATTCGCTATTAACGATAAAGGCCGGATAATCCGGCCTTTATTCACAACCCTCGGAAAGTTAATCCTGATGTTCCTCAAAATAGGAATCCGGAATTAAATGCCCTAATTCGTGAGATTTGGTTTTCAGGTAAAACTCGTTGTAGCGGTTTTTACCTACTTGCAGCGGCACCCGTTCCACGACTTCGACGCCAATATCCTTCATGGCTTTCATCTTGCGCGGATTGTTGGTCATCAGCCGTACTTTGTGGACGCCGATCTTTTCCAGCATGGGGGCAATCATATCGTATTTGCGCATATCGGCCGGGAAGCCTAACTGCTCATTTGCTTCAACGGTATTGGCTCCTTGATCCTGTAATGCATAAGCACGGATTTTATTGAGCAACCCAATTCCCCGCCCTTCCTGACGCAAATAGAGAATAAAACCGCGACCTTCTGCGGCAATGTTCTGCATCGCAGTTTGCAATTGAAAACCACAATCACAACGCAAACTGAAAAGTGCATCACCGGTGAGACATTCAGAATGAATACGTCCTAGCATTGGCTCTTGCGCATTCAACTCACCATAGGTCAATGCCACATGTTCCTTGCCAGTTTCAGTGTCTTCGAAACCGTGCATTGCAAAAATACCCCAAGGCGTTGGTAGCTTGGCAGTGGCAATATATTTAATTGACATCGATTAACCTTAACTACTGCTCTCATTCCATGAGACGGTTAATGTCTCTCAGCATAGAGACTTACATATACATTGATTCAGGCGGGCCATTTTAGGCTGTTTCACGTTAAATCGGAATACCTGTAGCAAAGGCTTGTTCTACTTTAGAAAAGCACTGCCGCACAGTTAGTAACCTGAAAACCGTTGATTGTGCAGTATAACAATTTCCGGCTATGACGGCAGTGGTTTGTGAATGCAAAAAATGACGGCTATTTTTCGATATAACCCATCAAATTGCGGAGTGTCATTGATGCTCGTGCAGATGATGCACAATCTGGTTACTGGAACCACGATAAATCAATGATGGATCGGCCAGCGTTTGCTCAAATTTGCCATCAATCAACACATCGATATAGGGCAAAACAGAACGTTGCGCTGCGTTCAGCTCACTTAATTTATAACCGGTCCACAGCCAGACATCCTTGCCATCACATTCCTGTCTTACGCGCTTGAGGAGTTGCAATACTGCCGGGACATTAGCTGGAAACAGTGGGTCACCACCAGAGAGTGACAGACCGCGACGGTGTATGCGGCTATCGTTTAAATCCTTAATAATCTGGTCTTCCATCTTTTTATCAAACAGATGACCAGAACGAGGATCCCAGGTGGACTGGTTATAACAGCCTCGGCACTGGTGCTCACAGCCGGAAACAAACAGGGTGCAGCGAGTACCGGGACCATTGACTACATCGACCTGATAATAACGATGATAATTCATGATATTGTCCTCTGGTGCGCCCGCTCGGGCGCACCTGGTTGTACTCAAAGATGTTTTACACGACGTTTTACTTCTTCCTGCTTGCCTTGGTTAAAGGGTCTGGCATCAGGACTCCCAAGGTATCCACAGACACGACGGATAACAGACACCCGAGCCGGATCATGGTTGCCACATTTCGGGCACACAAACCCTTTACTGGTACAACTGAATTCTCCGGTATAGCCGCAGTCGTAACATTCATCAATAGGCGTGTTAGTACCGTAATATGGCACGCGGGTATAGCTATAATCCCAAACGTTTTCAAGCGCTTCTACGTTACGTTGCATATTGGGATATTCGCCGTAACAGATGAAACCGCCATTTGACACTTCAGGATATGGCTGTTCAAAGTCGATCTTGTCATACGGATTAACTGACTTTTCAACATCCAAGTGGAAGCTGTTGGTGTAATACCCTTTATCGGTAACACCAGGCACCATGCCAAACTCTTTGACATCCAGTTTGGCAAAGCGGTTACACAGGTTCTCACTCGGGGTGGCATACAGGCTAAAACCGTAGCCAGTTTCTTCTTTCCAGCGCACTGTGGCAGCCTTCAGATAGGCGACAATTTCAACGGCTTTCTGACGCAGAACTTCACTGTCATACACGTGGGTCCCGGTGCCATACAATGCGTTGATCGCTTCATGAACACCAATATAGCCCAGTGAAATAGAGGCGCGACCATTCTTGAAAATATCGGCGATACAGTCATCCGCTTTCAGGCGAACCCCGCAAGCACCTTCCATATACAGAATAGGCGCTACCCGCGCTTTCACATTTTGCAGACGTTCAATACGGGTATCCAGTCCCTTACGGGCAATGGCCAGCCGTTCATCAAGGATCCGATAAAATGCGCTTTCATCACCGTTAGCTTCCAATGCAATCCGCGGCAGGTTAAGACTAACAACCCCCAGATTATTCCGACCTTCGTGCTGCAACTCGCCATCTTGTTCATAAGCCCCGAGGAAACTACGGCAACCCATAGGGGTTTTGAAGGAACCGGTCACCCGCACAACTTCATCATAATTGAGGATATCGGGGTACATGCGCATAGTGGAACATTTCAGCGCCAATTGCTTGATGTCGTAATTGCAATCACCCGGCTTGTGGTTAACGCCATCACGAATCGCAAAAACCAGTTTCGGGAACACCGCAGTCTTATGGTTTTTACCCAGACCTTCCATACGGATTTTCAGAATGGACTCTTGGATCAGGCGTGACTGCCAGGATTTGCCCAAGCCGAAGCCAAGCGTCACAAATGGAGTTTGCCCATTAGCCGTATGCAGGGTATTAACTTCATATTCCAATGACTGGAATGCGTCATGACACTCTTTTTCAGTGCGTTCTTCCGCATACGCGGCAGCATTATTAATGCCCCACTTCTGCGCTACTTCCATATGCTTTTCGTAGCTTTTTGTCACGAATGGCGCCAGTACTTCATCAATACGGTTGATAGTAGTACCACCGTAAATATGGCTGGCAACCTGAGCAATAATCTGCGCAGTAACTGCGGTCGCAGTCGAAATTGATTTTGGTGTTTCAATTTCGGCATTACCCATTTTGAAGCCATGATTCAGCATGCCACCTAAGTCAATTAGCATGCAGTTAAACATTGGGAAGAATGGCGCATAGTCCAAATCGTGGTAATGGATTTCACCGCGTTCATGCGCGTCAACGACGTCTTTTGGCAGAATATGATGCTTGGCATAATGTTTAGCCACAATCCCCGCCAACAGGTCACGTTGGGTCGGGATCACTTTGGCATCTTTGTTAGCGTTTTCGTTGAGCAGTGAGGTATTGGTCTGCTCAACCAAGCCACGAATTTCAAGGCTCAGTTTACTGCCGGTTTCACGGCAGATATCGCGGTCGTGGCGATATTCAATGTAGGCTCTGGCGACAGACTTGTATGGACCATCCATCAACAAGTTCTCCACCCGATCCTGTAATTCCTGGATTTCAACCTCAGCTTTATCTTTAACAGCAGCTGACACTACCGCAGCCAGCGTGGCTGCATAGTCATCATCGTTAATACCACAGTGCGTCGAGGCTGCAAGCACCGCATCCCGGATTCTATTTTCATCGAATTGAGTACGACACCCGTCCCTCTTAATCACTACTGGCATAATCTTCACTCCCTTATGATTGTAATAACCATATATAGTGCTCATTTTTTAGCTAACCACTATATGTGGTAAGATTAGGCTACAAAAACACTAAAGGGATATTGATCTGGATCATGTAAAAGGACAGCTTTTACCACTTGGCAAAATTTGTTGTTGGCGTCCGCTGATTGTGACTAATTACTACTTGACCGGAGAGTCAGTCAACGATAGTGACGCAAAAAAAGCGAAAAATATGTGATAAAAAACACAGCAACCGGTCACGGTGACCGGCGGCGGACGTCATTGGCTAAAACCTCAACACTCGCCGAGTACCGCATCAATGAGATGCGCTGACTGTCTGACAGCGGCTTCTCCAGCAGCAATGGCTTCTTTGGCATGGTGAAATTCCATCGTCCCGATATCGGCAACATTAGGGACAACAAAAATATCTGGGGGATCACCCACTAAGCGCGCCCGCTTATGGCGCTGTTCCAATATATCCATAGACTGTGACATTACCGCCAGCATACCGGGTTCGGTTTTGTTGCCACGAGAAAATTTATGGGAAAGCCCAGCGACGTAGTCCTTACCCTTGGCCCACAGATCCATAAAACCAGAATCACCATGAGCTTCTGAGTTGGCCGTTTCCGTTACAATCTGCTGCTGTGCTTTCATGCTTTGGACATTGACCGGCAATACCTGCAGTTTTTCGCGATGATATCCGTGTAAATCAACACCAATCACCACCTGACACCCCATGGCGCGCGAGACAGACACCGGAATGGGGTTTACCACCGCACCATCCACCAGCCAGCGTTTTCCCTGCCGCACGGGTGACATAATGCCCGGCATCGAGCAAGATGCTCGAACCGCTTGGCGTAAATCACCACTGCGAAACCACACTTCCTGGCCGGAATACAGATCAGTGGCCACTGCGATAAAAGGCTTTTTCAAATCTTCTATCAGTAAATCACCAATGCGGTTTTGGATCGCATCAAAGACTTTATCGCCGCTGATCAGCCCGCCGCGACGCCAGCTGATATCCATCAACCCAAGCACATCCCAACTGGAAAAACTGCAAACCCATTCTTCCAGCTCCTCCAAACGATCGTTAGCATAAGCTGCGCCGACTAAAGCCCCCACAGAACAGCCGGCAATTTTTTGTGGATGGATCCCCATCGCTGCCAGCCCTTTAAGTACGCCGATATGCGCCCAGCCCTTTGCTGCTCCGCTGCCTAATGCAATCCCTATTACCGGTGAAGCGTCTACCATGTGCCAATAACTCCCGTATGGTGATGCAGTTAACGAACTATTCATGCATTCTATCGGGGCGATAAATTCAGATTCAAGAATCTCCGCCACAACTAATGAGAAAAATCTAGCTAAGCTAAGATCAAAACTGCCTAACACGGTAAAACCCGCTATAATATGCCCCCGCAGAATTTTATGGAGACAACCTTTGCAATTTACCGATTTTTCATTGGATAAGCGCCTGCTGCAATCTCTGAAGCATTTGGGGATTGAACAGCCGACTGAAATCCAGGCTGATGCAATTCCTGTTGCGTTGGCCGGACGAGATCTGATGGCGTCATCCAAAACCGGCTCAGGTAAAACGTTGGCGTTTTTACTGCCGGCATTGCAAAGACTGATGTCTACTAGAGCGCTCAGTAAACAGGATCCACGCGTGTTGATCCTGTTACCCACCCGAGAATTAGCCAACCAAGTGTATAGTCAGTTGCGGCTGCTGGTGGCCAATACTCAGTACAAAGCAGTGAGTATTCTCGGGGGCGAGAACTTCAATGATCAAGCTAAAGCGCTGGCACGTAATCCCCATATTATCGTGGCAACGCCGGGGCGTATTGCTGATCACCTGCAGCAACGTCATCTGTATCTTAACGGATTGGAACTCCTGATCCTTGATGAAGCAGACCGGATGCTGGATTTGGGGTTTGCCCCGCAACTCAGGGCCATTCATCAGGCAGCGGATCACCGGCGACGTCAGACACTGATGTTTTCTGCCACCTTGGATCATCACGATATTCACGAACTGGCGCTAGAACTGCTCAATAATCCTGAACATGTCGCAATTGGCTCCAGCCATGAAACGCATCAGGACATTCAGCAACGTATCTATTTGTGTGACCATCTTGATCATAAAGAATCGCTGCTGCTGGCACTGCTTAAAGCCGGGTCACACAAGCAAATAATGATTTTTACTGCAACGCGTGAAGACACCGAGCGCTTGGCAACCGAACTGGTACACCAAGGTTATTCAGCCACCGCGCTCAGCGGTGAATTGAAACAAAGTACGCGTAATCAGATCATGGATCAGTTCAGCCGCGGTCAGCAGCAAATTCTGGTAACGACCGATGTTGCCTCTCGCGGACTAGACTTACTTAACGTATCGTTAGTGATCAACTTCGATATGCCGAAGTTCGCGGAAGAATATGTCCATCGAATTGGCCGCACCGGCCGCGCGGGAGCAAAAGGCGATGCCATCTCCTTAGTGGGACCAAAGGATTGGGAAGCGTACATGCGTGTGGAAGCGTTTCTGTCACAGCCACTAGCGACGGCGACAGTTGAAGGGCTTGAACCGGTATTTAAAGGGCTGGCACCGAAAAAGCCTCAAACTAAACGTCGAGTAGCGACCGAGCCTGAAGTATGGAAAAAGGCGGCCGCCAACAAATCACGTAAACCGCAGTCTCGGGATAAACGCTTCCTGACGGCGGTAGATGCAGGGGATACACCAATGCGTCGTAAACCTGCACCGGCAAAAACGCCGAACAACAACGAATCTGAAGAGTAATACGGCTGTCGCCGTTCTTGAATGCAAGGATATTTATGCGAGTCTGTGGTGTTGAACTAAAAGGCAGCGAAGCTGTTATCTGTTTGGTGAGCTACAAAGGGGATAGCTATAACGTCCCAGAATGTCGTCGGCACTCTTTTACATTAGAGGATGCCGCGAGTCAGGAAGCTATTCGTGAATTCCATTTTGCCTTCCATAAATTGTTGGAAGACTATCAGGTGGATGAAGTAGTGCTCATTGCCCGGGAATACAAAGGTAAATTTGCCGGGAGTGCCAGCAGCTTTAAGCTGGAAAGCGCCATTCAACTCAGCGACAAACCCGTTGCGATGCTGACACCACAAGCGATACGCGAGCAAAACAAGCGGAATCCACCATTGGTAGAATTTGCCGCTTTGGAGCTGCGTAAATTCCAGCAATCCGCATTTGAAGCAGCTTATGCCTACCTGACCCAGAAACGTTTCGCCAAAGACTGATGGCAACAGACTACCTGGCACATTACAGCGAGGAGGTGCGCGCCAAGGTGACGGCGCTGCACCAACAAGGACTGTTACCGCAGTTTCTGTTAAAACGCCACCCGGAAGTCCATCAAATCCGCTCTGACCGCGCCCTTTATGACTTCACCGTGGCGCTGAAAAATAGTTATCTGAGAAAATCAGCACCACTAGCAAAAGTGTGTTTTGACGACAAAATAACGTTGAGTCATCAGGCCTTGGGGTTACACACATATGCCGCACGGCGTCAGGGTAACAAGGTCAAAACTAAGAATGAAATTCGTATTTCCTCTCGCCTCAAACGGGCACCAGAAGCGTTTTTACGGATGCTAGTGGTGCATGAACTGGCACATCTAAAAGAAAAAGATCACAACAAATCCTTCTATCAATTGTGTTGTCATATGGAGCCAGAGTATCACCAGTTGGAGTTTGAGCTGCGTGTGTATCTGATGCTGGCCGACGAAGGTATCGACCCTTATGAGGGCGAATTATCGAGTTAACACCATCCGCTGTTGTAAATGCGGGGCAATCATTTCACTTGTGGAGGCTCGCACCTCGCGTCATTGGCTGACAAATTAGCCGCTTGTACCGTTATTGCATCAACGACAAAAACAATAAAGGCCACCGTTTGGTAGCCTTCGCTTTAAATCGTTAACCAGTTAACCCAGATTCATCATATGTTTTCGGGATGCCACCAACTGTTCAAACGCTTGCTTGTCCTTACCCGCCAAATGACCTGCCATGGGGATCTGCGCCGTCATCGGATTCACCGGACGACCGTTAATGTGAAATTCATAATGCAGATGCGGCCCGGTAATACGGCCGGTTGCCCCAGATAAGGCAATCACCTGACCACGGCTTACACGCTGACCTTTATGCACAAGGGCTTTGGAGAGATGCAGATAACGTGTGGTGTATTTGCTATCGTGTTCAATCACAATGTACTTACCGGCATAGGGATGGTTGGTCACCAGAGTGACGACACCATCACCGGTGGCAACCACTTTAGTGCCTACAGGTGTAGAGAAATCGACGCCGTTATGCGGCGCGATACGTCCGGTGACCGGATGAAGTCGATGCGGGTTAAACGCGGAGCTGATGCGATATTGCTTCAGCAATGGTAAACGCTGAAAGGCACGTACCAGACTCTGGCCATTTTCATCGTAAAAGTTACCATCACTGTCCTGAAACGCCGTCACTCGGCTGCGGCCCAAATTGATGCTAATCCCCAGAAGATGACTGACACCGGTCGATTCGCCGGCCACATATTGATCATTTAGCAGCACAGAGAAGTTATCACCGGCCCGCAAATCGCGTGCGAAATTAAGTTTATCTTTCAACAACATTTCAATGCGTTGAATTTCAGCAGCACTCAAACCCACTTTTTCAGCAGAACGGTAAAAAGATCCCTGAATATCACCGCTGACAATACGATCCTGCCAATCTCCGGGAATATTGATCTCGTTTACTTCATAGCCACCTTCCGGGTAGCGCGTAAACACCACCTGGCGAGCCGCGTTGAAGTACAACTCTAACTTTGTGAGATTTCCCTGCTCATCCTGCCAGAAACTGATGCGGTTACCCGGCATCAGCGTATCTAACGCCAACACGTCAAGATCGGCCTCCAGTACTTTGTACATGGTCTGCTGATCGACGCCTGCCTCAGAAAACAGCGCACTGAGCGTATCGCCAGAGGTAATGGTGTGAACATAGGAAGGTTTAGCAATATGGGGGGCAGTGATGGGAGCCGGGTTAGTCAAAATGGACTCAACATCCAGCGGAACCGCGACACGTTGTGGACTAAATTCCTGACTGGCTGGCCATAACATCGCGATACCGATAGCCAGACCGCCAGTTAACAACAGCTTTTTATGTAAAGAAGGAAGCGCCTGCAAACGCATCATCGGGTTAAAATTCAACCATGATATTTTCTCAGTCTGCAACACTTCTCTCCCATGCCACTGCCAATAAAAGCCCCTTAAATTGAAGGGGAACGCCAAAGTTATATCAAAAAAAGGGCAGGATACAAGGGTTAGATGATATGTCTGTCACATTAGATACAATTTTCACCAGTTTTCAGGCATTCTCAAGGTGTCACAACCCTGATATGACTGCCTCTCACCTGTTTGGCGATATCGATACGCGTCGTTATCTGCTCTTTCATTTCAGATACATGTGAAATAACACCGATCATACGACCGGTGGATTGCAGATCGATTAGTGTGCGAATTGCCAGTTCCAATGAATCCTGATCCAAACTTCCAAACCCTTCGTCGATAAATAAGGTATCAAGACGAATCCCGCCCGCATAAGCCTGTACGACATCCGACAGTCCGAGCGCTAATGCCAGTGCCGCCATAAAACTCTCGCCGCCGCTAAGGGTTGCCACAGGTCGCACTCGAGAACTGTACGCATCTTCCACTTCCAGTTCCAGCCCTGACGCCTTGTTGCCTTTTGCCCGATCTTCTTTACGTAGCAAGCGATAACGTCCTTTGCTCATCAACGCCAGTCGTTCGCTCGCTTCTAGCAGCACATCGTCGAGCAAGACACTCAGCACAAACCGTTGCAGGCTGAGTTTGCCCTGATTATTGCCGTTAGCCACATCGGCTAAGGTACCCACCACAGCATATTGCTGTTCCAGGAGTCGTGATGCTTGCGCTTCCTGTTGTAACTTGTCTGCGGCGCGCTGGAGATTGGCCATCTGCGTGTGTAACTGTTGCCAAGCGGACTCTGCTTGTTGCCAATGACGCTGAGCATTAGTTAACCGTTGCTCCAATGTCGGCAGATCCGGTACGGCGCTCTCCTGAAGCTTCTGCTGTAACGCCTCTAATTTACCGATGAGTTGATCTCGCTGTTTTTCCCAGTCGCGCAATTGTTGTTCCAACTGCGCCATCGCAGCACTGGCTAATGTGGCATGTTCCAACGCCGTATTATCGTTAAAACCTGCGGCCTGTAACTGCTGCAGGAATTCCGTTTCAGCCTGTTGCTGATGGACTTTCGCTGCATTAAGCCGCTCCATTCTGCTGTTGGCCTCACTATCGGCCTGTGTTGCCGCAATACTGGCTTGTTGAAAGTGCTGTTGGATCAAATCTATTTGTTGCGCCGCTACGGTTAACTGCCCGGCAATATCGCTGAGAGCTTGGGTCAGTTTCGCCTCCGCCGTCACAGCATCCAGTTGTTGGAACTCCTGGGGTAACTGGCGTTGCTGTTCGCTGAGAATACCGTGAATATTACTGGCGTTACGTTGAAGTTCTGCCGATTGCAGCTGCCACAGTTCCAGTTGCTGCTGCGACTGCTGCATGTTGAGCTCCAACGTTTCCAGTTCACCTCGCCGAACTTCCAGTTGTTCGGTCGCCTGCTGCGCTTGTTGCAGTGCGATACCGATGTTATCCAGCATGGTCTTGGTCACCGCAACATTCTGGTCAGCCTTACCTTCGAGCTGTTGCTGCTGCACGGTTATCTGTTCAGTCAACGGCTGCAGGCGATCCCGCAGACTTTTGTACTCACTGCGGATATTGTCATATTCCGTACGAGCCAACTCCCATTGCATCTGCGCCTGGTCCAACTGTTCGCTTGTGGGCAACGACTGCTGACTGTGCGCCGGTTGTGGATGCTGCCGACTACCACAGACTGGGCAAGGCTGATCAGCCGTCAATTCTTTGGCCAAAATAGCGGCCTGACCTTGATGCCAGGCTAATTGCAACTGCTTATATTCGGTTTCCGCCTGTTGCTTCTTGTCCCGAGCCAGCTTCCCTTGCGCCTCGGCGACATTTAACGCTTGTTGCAACTGTTGCTGTTGCTGGTTCAGCTGATCCAGTTGCTGGCGCTGTTCCAGTTGCCGACTCAGCGCATACTGTTGTTGTTGCAATGCCGCCATTTTAGAAGCAACCGCCGACAGCTTAACGATCTCGGCATTAAAAGCGGTTTTCTGTTGCTGTTGTTGTTGCAGCAGTTGTCGCTGCTGTTGCTCAGAAGCTACAGCCGCCTGGATCTGGCGTTCCAACTGTTTTAACTGCTGATGCTGTGCGCCAAGGTTATTTAATAATGGCTGTAACTGTTGATATTGTTGCAATTGCAGTTGTAGTTGCTGCTTCTGAGTCTCCAGAAGCGGCAGCTTAGCCTGAGCGGTTACCGCCTGCTGCAACACGGCTTTTGCTTGTAATTGTTGTTGCTCAGCGTTGACTAATGCCTGCTGTGCCTGAGTCAGCTCCAGTTGCCATTGTTGCAGTTGATGTTTGGCTGGCTGCAGTTTTTCAGCGCGCCGGGCCAACTGCAATTGTTGCTGCAGACGCAGTTGCTGCGGCTCTTGCGCGGTAAAGGCATCAGCTTGCTGTTGCAGCTTTTGCCGTGCATCGAATTCTTTTGCCAATGTTTTCGCGGCTTCCAATGCCTTTAGTGCTTGTTCCTTCGCGGCGACAGCTTGTAGCTTAGCCTGTTCTGCCAGCGCCAACGGTGCCGCCAGTTCACAGAGGGTTTGCTGTAATGCTTCAATAGACTCGACACCTGCGGTGTCCAAAATGCCTTGTCGCCGCTGCTGCATATCACGCGCCTTGGCTTTGATGTCCAACGCTTGTTGCTTCAAACGCTCTTCAATACGACTATAGATGTGTGTCTGAAATAGCTGACTGAATATTTTTTCCCGCTCTTTAGAATCAGCCAGCAGTAGTTCCCGGAATTTCCCTTGCGGCAACACCATTACCTGGCGAAACTGATCGACATCGAGTCCGGTGAGGTCCTCCACCATGGCGGTGGCATCGGTTACCTTATTGGCGACGAGTAATTCCTCTTTGCCATCCTCATGGATCCGCAAAAGTTCTGCTTCACTTTTTTGCAGGGTGAACCCATCACCGCGACTTTTAGCGCGTTGTTGTTCCGGTACTCGCCGAATGCGGTAACGCCGGTGTCCCAGCTCAAAACTAAAAATGACCCGGGTGAGCAATTCATCATCAGCATAATCGCAACGCATCTGGCTGCCTTCGCGCTCATTGCCAGTTGTTTTGCCATAGAGCGCAAAGCAGATGGCATCAAGAATGCTGGTCTTGCCTGCGCCCGTTGGCCCATTGATCAGAAACAGTGGGTTATCACCCAAACCTGAAAAATCGATGTGCTGAGTATCGGCAAATGGCCCAAAAGCACTCATCTCCAGCGTCAGCGGCTTCATTGCAACTCCCCTTTATGTAGTTCATCAATCAGGGAAGTCATCATCTGCTGTTGCGCTTCAGTCATTGGCGCACCAGCAACCTGGCCGAAGAAATCGCTGAACATCTCCAATTCGCCTTTTTTAATTCGCTCTCGCCCGCTTTCTTCACCTTGTTGCCGGGACATCAACCCCGTGCGCTCAAGATGTAGCACATTCGGATAGCGGCTACGCAGTCGTCCCATCGGATCAAGCAGAGCCTGAGTGTCACTTAAACGTACCATCAGATAATCTTCAGGGGTGGGATCGGATTTTGCTGCCAGCAGCAGGTCTTCCAGAAAGCCCTCGATGACCCTGACATCTTTTCGCGGTGTGATTGGCAGCTGCTGGATAATAGGTGGGCGCCCCGCCTCCAACTCTACGAGAGTCACTGATTTTTTCTGTTTGGCTTCGCTAAATGAATATTTCAGGGGCGAACCAGAATAGCGGATATGCGCTTCGCCGCGATACTGAGGGCCATGCAGATGCCCTAAGGCGACATAATCAAACGGTTGAAATAGCGTGGGATCAATTCTGTCAGCACCACCAATGCTTAGCGGCCGTTCAGACTCTGATTCACTGCCACCATCCAGAAAACAGTGCGCAACTACAACTTTGGGAAGCCCTTGACTGTCATGGGTCATGACCTGTTGCAACATCACTGCCATTGCCTGTTGATGCGTTGAAATGTCATCATCCTGCAGCAAATGTCTAACGACCGCCGGTTCTGCATATGGAATCGGATAAAAAAAGCAGTCACCCAACTGTAACGGCTGCACCGTCGCGCAAAGAGGGCCATAGATATGCAGCCCGCTACGGGACATCTGCTGTGAACCAAATCCTAAGCGTTCATGACTGTCATGATTTCCGGCAATCAACACAACCGGAATACCATGCTCGGTAATCATTCGATCTAAAAAATGGCTGAGCAGCTCAACCGCACTGGCCGGAGGAATGGCGCGATCATAGATATCACCAGCGATGATAAGCGCATCAACCGCTTGAGAGACGGCAAGTTCCATAATCTGCTCAAGCATATGTGCCTGTTCATCCAGCAGCGGCTCATTGTGTAGTTGCCGCCCTAAATGCCAGTCGGAAGTATGGATGAATTTCATCGACAGTCCTTGTTAGCTGTAATCCCGTACGACTCAAAATAATCCGAGATGATATTGCTCCGTCAGCAACTTGATACTCATCGCCAGCGACATCGTCACCACTAATGGACGAATGATTTTAGTGCCCTTGGTCACCACCAAACGTGAGCCCAAAGTCGCGCCTAACGCCTGCCCTGCCAGCATCACCAGACCGAGCAGCCACACCACCTTTCCACCCAAAGCAAAAAACAGCAGCGACGATATATTGGTGGCGAAATTCAACACCTTAGCGTGAGCCGTCGCTTTAGCGAGCCCAAATCCAGCCAAGGTAACAAATCCGAGGGCAAAAAAACTGCCGGTACCGGGCCCGAAGAAACCATCATAAACACCAATGCCTAAGGCCACAGTAAATGCAAATGCGGTGGGGTTTAACACTCGGGCACGATCACCGTCCGTAATTTTTTTTGAAAATAAAAAATAACAGCCAATAGCAAGAATAAGAAAAGGCAAAATCATCTTCAAGACACTGGCATCCACCATCTGCACCAGCGTAGTTCCTGATGCCGCCCCCACTAACGCACAGGCAATCGCTAACTTCATTTCATTTACATTAACCATGCCTTTTCGCACAAAATAGACACTGGCAAAAAAGCTACCCCCACAGGCCTGAAGTTTATTGGTGGCCAAGGCCGCAGCGGGCGGTAAGCCTACCCACATAAGCGCCGGAATGGTTAATAGGCCACCGCCGCCGGCAATCGAGTCAATAAAACCAGCGACCAGCGCCACCGAAAACAAAATTGAAGCGAGTTGCAGGGTTAATTCAATTTCCATCTTAGGTTGTTATCAGAATATTCGGGCAAGAAGGTTATTAGACGGTGTTTCAACGTAAAAGGCAAAGGGAACGACATAACAAAAAAGCCACCCTTAGGCGGCTTTCCGTACTGATGCTTTGGGCAATTTAGTGATGACAGTGTTCGTCACACTCGTGATCATCATCGTCATCGGCGAATTCGTCGCCGTCCTGATGTTGCATCACGCCCCAACCATCAGTCATACCATCAAATTCTGCCGCAAAGTCATTAAGTTCTGTTTCTTTAGCGACAATGGCATCATAATCCGGCACCATTTCAACAGACACAATAACTTCCCACTTTTCGATCTCATCATTGAAGCTGAGTTCGACATCATCACTGTGACCGGCCGCAATCAAATCCTCAAGCGCTGACTCGGCATCACGTTGTTCTTCAAACACCAGAAAAAAATCAATCGCCATAGACTGCGACAGATCCATGCCGGAATCACTCATTGCCTGCAACATCTGGCCATTATCATCATCAGGGAATTGCATGTTTATCCTCTCTCAGGCAGCAGCTACAACTTGAACTTGCTTACCTTGGTACGACACTAGATCGCCCGCCAGCAGTTTTTTGCGTTTTCGGGTTTCTACTTCGCCATTGACTGTGACCATACCTTCAGCAATGACATGTTTTGCTTCTGCGCCATCGGCACATAAGCCTTCCACTTTGAGAAGCTTAAAAAGTTCGATAAACTCTTCGTCAGCTCTTAGGGAAAATTCTGGGATTTGTGACACTCTGTTTGGCCTTATCAGAAAAACTGTCGGCAATTATATCAAGGCAAGCTATAACGCGTCATTACGATTGCATGAAACTGCTATATTCTTCTGCCAATAGTCCGTAATAACGCTCATCTAGCCATTCACCCAAAATTTTATGGTTGTGGCGTAGTAGTCCTTCTTGTGTAAAGCCGCACTTTTCCAGAACGCTGGCGGATGCGAGATTTTCTGACACACAACGCGCCACAACCTTATGGATATCTCGTTCGTGCCTGGCCCAGCGCAATAATAATTTGAGCGCTGCTGTTGTATAACCTTTGCCCTGCTGACCGCTTGCCATCAGGTAGCCATCTTCCCATTGACCAAGGGCTTCATCAGTCAAACAAATTCCCATGAACCCGATAAAATCACCCGCGACAGACTCCACTACCAATGACATCCATTCGCCACACCGCGCTTGCATGCCTTTGCTGCGCTGCTGAAATTTATCCAGAAGGACCTCTGCTGTATCAACTTCACGGATGTATCGATTCAGGTGTGGATCCTGATTGATCTTTAAAAAGACTGGCCAATCTTGCGCTGCATCAAACGCAAACGAATACGTTCGTTTGCCACAATGGGATCTGAGGACACTGGAATCTCCTGCTTAATCCTTTGGGTTATTTGCCGCTATCACAGCTTACATCAAAAGCGCCGCTAGATGGCGGCGCTAACAAGATTAAGCCTTCTGTTGCGTTGCTATCCAATGATTGATTTTATCCTCCATCACTGCCAGCGGTAATGAGCCTGATGTCAGCATCTGATCATGAAATGCTTTCAGATCAAATTTATCGCCAAGCGCGACTTCAGCCTTGTGTCTCAATTCGAGTATTTTCAATTGCCCGACTTTATAAGATAACGCCTGTCCAGGAATTGCCATGTAGCGTTCAACCTCAGCAATGATGTCACTTTCCGCCATGGGTGAATTATCTTTCATATACTGAATGGCTTGCTCACGGGTCCAACCTTTGGCATGCATGCCGGTATCAACAACTAAACGCATTGCACGCAGCATTTCATCGGATAACTTACCGAAATACTGATAAGGATCGCTAAACACGCCCATCTCGATTCCCAGATACTCCGAGTATAGTGCCCAGCCCTCTTCAAACGCTGTATAACTGCCAAAACGCTGAAACTCTGGCACACCCGTCAGTTCTTGTTTGATCGATATCTGAAAGTGATGACCCGGCGATGCTTCATGTAACGACAAGGTCGTCATTCCCCACTTAGGCTGAGCCTTGAGGTTATAGGTATTGATGTAAAAAATCCCAGGTCGACTACCATCCACCGCTGGGGCTTCATAGGATGCACCGGCGGCAGATTGCTGCCGGAAAGCTTCTACAGGCTTTATCACATAGTCAGCTTTAGGCATTACATGAAAGTACTTAGGTAATACCGCATTGATACGCTGTTTAACGGCAGCATAGCCGTTAATCAATTCATCTGGCGTATTAAAAAAGTATTGAGGTTCTGATGAGAGTGAAGCGAAAAATGCTTTGAGATCACCTTGGAAGCCCACTTGTTGGCGCACTTTATCCATTTCCTGACGGATACGTGCCACTTCCTGTAAACCAATCTGATGAATTTGCTCGACCGGCATAGTTGTGGTGGTATGGTAATTAGCTAAATACTGGTACCAAGCCTTCCCATTTGGTAAATCCCAAAAGCCGGAAGAGTTACGAGCTGCTGGCAGGTAAGTATTATTAAAGTAATCACGCAAAGATTTAAAAGCAGGTAACAGTTCATCAGCGATCATACTGCGGTACTCTGCAGTAATTTTTGTTCGGTCTGCGTCTGAAAAAGTATCGGGGAACTGTTTTATTGGTGCGAAAAAGATACTGTCTTCAGGGGCATTGACGAGTTGGGCATCGAGTTGCGGGATAATCCGTTCAACCAAGACTTTTGGCAGTACCACCTTCGCTACCATGCCTTCATTCATCCGTTGCTGCGCCAAGGCCATCCATGTCACAAATCCTTTGACTCGCGAATGCCAGTTTTCATAATCGGTCACTGTCTTAAACGGCTGTGCGCTCTCCCCGCTGCCGAGCTGCACCATCGTGATAACAGTGCTGTAAAACTGACTAATGGGCATTAACCACCCCGGAAAAGCTTCCCCCTGCAATGCGATTTTTCTGTCATAGACGAACATGTCATAACTGAGTTGTAATTGAGGCGATAGCTGCTTACGGTCAATGAGCTGAACTTTAGCCAGATAATCACTATTGAGCTGGTGACTGGCTTGCAGATAGGTATCGGTCAAATCGCCACCAAAGTCGGCGTTATAATCGTTTACGCCGAAGAAAGTGGCATATAGCGGCTCTAACTTCAGATAGTCTTTAAAATAATCATCGACGACTTTTAAATACTGCTGCTCCACAACATGCACATTCGGCTCAGCTGCAACGTCTGTCTTTGCAGTATTGGCAGTTTCGGTTTTCTGATTGCATGCCGTTAAACCCAATGCCACAGCGATAACAGTAGAAAGGACAAGTCCCTTATTCATTTATGATAATTCTCCAATGGTAGATCTATGACGCTGAAGCTCCACTATACTTTGAAAACGAAAACTGATGGGTACAGCTTCATGATTTATTCGTTCAGCAATTCCGGCTTTAGAGACCCAGAAACCGGTGTCTACAACCAGACATATTTTATGGAAGTGTTTAACCGCGAATGGTACCGGCATTTACGCGATCAACAGACGCTGGCTTTATTGTATCTGTCGCCACTGTTACCTGGAATGATCAATCGACCACATCTGCTGGATTTTTTTACCGGGCGCATTCAAGCATCGTTATTAAGAACCACTGACCTACTCGCAAGATTGAATCAAACGTTATTTGCCGTGGGATTATTTAACACCGATGAAATTGGCACTCAAACCGTAATAGAAAGGATTACGGAACAACTAGAAGAATTTTCAGGAGAATATCGGCAGCATCATGGTGTTGGATTTGATTACCGCATCGCTGCGTGTTTATGCCAACCTTCTACTGAGGTAAAACCTGAGGCACTATTTATTGAGGCAGAAGGCCGCTGTATTAAAGCCGGAAACGAAAAATTACCAATTATGATCAGAGTCCAGTAATGCCTATTTTTTTAATCGTTACGCGCATAAAAAAAGCCCCTTAACAGGGGCTTTTTGCTAACCATTCGGATTTACAGAGAAATCTTATGGATGCGAGCTTTTTCTTTGATGTACGCAATATAGTTAGTTGCGCTTTTAGCGGTTTTCTTATCTTTAGCTGCTAATTCAGCATAACGATATGCTTCTTTATACTGCTTCAAGTTTAGATAAGACAACATCAACTCATACTGTGCTTCACCTGGGCTATCCAGACCAGCATTCAAAGCTTTTTCAAGTACCGGAATAGACGCTTTGTATTGCTGATCCAGAGACAAAATACGTCCCTCTTTCAGATACAATTTGCCATCTTTCGATATTGACGCAGCCTGGTCGTAATAAGTCGCAGCTTGTTTTAGCGCTTTAGCTTGGTGGAAGAACCCTGCCATCATTGACAAGTTCTTTTCATCCTTAGGCACTAATCCACTCTTGATATGCTTTTCAAGAATCAGAGCACCACGATAAGGAGAACCCTTCTGCGCTAACAACTGGCAAAGACGAATGATGTTGTCAGGCTTTTCGAGGAATCCGCCAGCATAGGCGATTTCATAAGTAGCCAGAGAACGATCATAGTCTTCTGTCAACAGATAGAGCTGCGCTAATTGTACCCACAAACGCTGATCATCAGGGAACAATGGCACCATGGTTTCAAGAACACCCACAGCCTGCTTGTACTTTTTCAGGTTGAACAGTGATTGAAACTTAAGCTGATACAGTCCCTTATCGGGTTTATCCATGACGGATATCCCCTCATCGACTGTCTTCAGTGCATTATCCCACTGCTGCATTTCAGTGTAAGCAATAGCCATACGTCGGTAAACGACAGCATCTTTCTTACATGTGAAATCCATCCACTTGCGGTAATAGCTGATTGCTTCCTTGTACTTCTTCTCTTGCAATAGCAAGTCAGAATACAGCTTCAAGGTCGCAGCATGGTCTACACCACCCAAAACGTCGGCATCAACCGCAGACTTAAGGTATTTGATGGCTTTATCCATCTGTCCTTTTTCTGCATAGAAGTTACCTAACATACGAGCAATATATGCCTTATCAAAATCACCACGTGGATCAGCTTCCAACAGCGTTGCAATAGCGTCGTCCAGCTTGCCGGCTTGATAAGCTTCAAAAGCCTTCTGAACTTTACGCGCAGCAGACTCACCGACAGCCTTGGACTGGCGAGAATCAATCGGACACTTTTCAGCTGCCATTGCACTGTTAACGATCACACTGCCAGAAAAAGTTAGCAGTAAAGCTGCAGCAAGCGTTGTCACTTTATGCATCTTAGTTGCCTCCTTTATTCAGTTTAAAGTCCAACTGAACTTTCTGACCAGGTTGTCTCTGGGGCTTGCCGTCAACAATCTTTGGTTTGTACTTCCACTTTCTCAGCGCACGAATCGCTTCACGATCGAAGATACGTTTAGGTTCAGCGTTGATGACTTGAACATCATCAACAGCACCGGTTTCAGTAATAGTGAAACTCAGTTGTACCCAACCTTCCTTACCATCACGAGCCGCAGCAATAGGATACTGTGGTTCGATACGCACGATAGGAGTGGCATCACCATCACGAGTCATCATGTTACCCAGCTTAAAGCCTGTGCTTGCTGGGCCTGATGCAACTGCTCCAAAACTGAAATTCATAGAAGTATCAATATTGGAAGAGTCGTCAGGTGGAGTGTCATCCATCTGAGGCGGTTGCTCTGGTGGTGGTGGTGGTTTAGGTGTTTCTCTGACCTTTTTCTGCGCCTGAGAGTCCTGCTTATCCATTGTGATCTCAATGACCGGCGAGTCAGAGGAGGTGTCGGCACGTTTAGCGCCGCCACCAACCAGAGTTGCCATAAACCAAAACAGACCAAATGTAACAGCAGCACCAATAATGATAGATACTAGTGCTCTAAACATATCAGTCTTTCCCCGCAGATACCGAGATCTTATCTACGCCAGCAGCCTTAACCTGATCCATAACACGAACCACTAAGCCATGTTTGGCTTCTTTGTCGGCTTGAATCAATACTGCGGCTTCAGGAGCCTCAGCCAGCATTCGTTCAACGTTTGCTGACACCCGTTCAATATCTACCTGACGGTTTTCCATCATGATCACGCCAGTCTTACTGACGCCGATAAAGATGTTGGCCGACGGCTTAGAGGTCGCATGTGCAGCCTGAGGTTTGTTGTAATCCAAACCAGATGGCTTCACAAACGACGTAGTTACGATGAAGAAGATCAACATAATGAACACGATGTCGAGCATCGGGGTCATATCGATCTGCGCTTCCTCGTCTATACTGGAATGCTTCTTACGTGCCATGTTAAATCTCTCTCTAGTGCTGAGGCAGTCTGTCTTTCAACTTTTCCATGCGGACTTTCATCTTGGCATCGAGACGAGTGCTGAAAAACACTCCTGACAACGCTGCAACCATCCCAGCCATAGTTGGCATAGTGGCTAATGAAATACCCGCAGCCATAAGACGAGCGTTACTCGTCCCTTGAACTGCCATCACGTCGAATACTGAAACCATCCCTGTCACAGTCCCTAACAGTCCGATCATCGGACAGATAGCAACTAGGGTGTTAATAATCAGCATACGAGCTCTGATCTCTTGAGTTGCCTGGGATACCCAGGCCTCACGGATGCGATGTGCATACCAAGAATGTCTGTCCTCTCTGGCGTTCCATGTGGCAATAATTTGCTTGTGGATTTTTGGCGCGATCCAATTGACGTACCAATAACGCTCAAGCATCAATGCCCACATAAGGAACAGCACAAACGCTACCAACCAGAGGATATTACCCCCGGCGGCCATGAAGCCCCTGACGGTTGCCCAAACGTCCATCAGGTATAGCATCATTAGTCAGCCCTCTTCTCAGCATGCAGTGCTATCAGACCAGCACTCTGTTCTTCAATAATCTGAACAACAGATTTACTACGAGTTACACACAAAGCATGAGCCAGCATCAATGGTAATGCTGCAACCAGACCCTGAACAGTTGTTACCAGAGCCATAGAAATACCACCAGCCATCAGTTTTGGATCGCCAGTACCGAACAACTGGATAGATTGGAAGGTTGCAATCATACCAGTTACAGTACCCAACAAACCAAGCATAGGAGCGATAGCTGCCATTACTTTCAGAATGGAGATACGAGCTTCCAGAGCAGGAGTTTCCTTCAGAATGGCTTCGTCCAGTTTCAGTTCCAGAGTTTCGACATCGACATCTTTGTTGTCGAAGTAAACTTTCAGGATACGGCCCAGTGCGTTGTTACCTGGTTTATCAATGTTTTTGGCCTGAGCTTTAACTTTGGCAGCAATGATAGTCAGAGTGATGATACGCTCGATAGAAATCAACAGACCCAGCACCAGCACACCAATGATGATGTAACCGATAATACCTGCAGATTCGATACGATCTTCCAAGCTTGCTTTCTGGGTGAAGATGTTCAGCAGTGCGCCACGACCCGGATCGATGTAAACCTTAGCAGTTCCTGAAGTAGCTTTTTCAAAATCAGCTGCTGCACTAACCATGTAGCCTTCTGGCTGTTGTGACAGTTCCTGGATCAGGTTCAGGTTAGGGTTCCATACAACATATTTGCCATTAGCAATCAGGTTGAATGCGCCGATACGAGTGATACTAGTCTGTTGTACGTTACCATCAATATCAGTAACTGAACCATTGAACTTGACGACTTTGCCGCCTTGGCTCATTTCAAACAGCTCTTGTTCCCAGAACTTTTCCAGTTCTTCAATTTTTGGCAGCTGCTTACGAGCACCCAGATCAGCGATGAATTTATCGCGGCCAGGATATTGAGCACTTACGTTGGAGTTGATCAGTTTACCAGCGAAATCACCAGCTTCACCTTTTACAACACCAAACATTTCACCCAAGTCACCCTGAGCAGTTTTCAGATCATCTTGCAACTGAGCAATCTTATGCTCGTTGTCAGTGAACTGTTTATTCAAATCTTCGCCGCGTTTTTTCTCAGCAGCCAGAGCATTTTTTTCGCGCTGTAACAGAGCAGCTTTATCACCACGTTCAGCTTGGAATTCAGCTTCACGCTTGGCGTTAATCTTACCCTGATCGGCACGTTCAGTTTTGATTTGTTGCAGCAACTGATCAATAGTCTTTGGCGCGTCAGCAGCGCTAACCATACCAGAGGCCAGAGAGAAACTTGCAGCAACCAGCGCTGTAGCGATTAACTTCTTCATTATTTAGCAGCCTCCGCAGCTGGAATTGGTAACGCGAACAGGTCCATTGCTCCTTGTTTACGAGCAATACGAATGCCTTTAGTGATGTCACGCAGATAGCTGTCATCCAGCTTATCCCAACCCTTAGTTTCGGTGTTGTACATCCAAGCAGTTCTCTGGTCCAGACTCTGTGCATACAGAGCTACGCGGCCCAAACGGAAGAAGTCTACCAGTACTTCTTTACCATCAAGGTTCAGTTTACCGGTTTCAACGTCTACGAAGTTGCCGTAGTCACGTTCGATGCTGTAGGCATCAAGAATCATACGGAATTTTTCGGCCAATGTAACATCGGCGCTGTTCAGCAGATTCTTCAGGTTTTCTACGCGAGCGTGGCGGTCTTCACTTCTGAAAGGAAGATCAAGCGCTACGAATTTTTCCAGTCCATCTACCATCTTGAACATAAGAGGAACAACACCCTGACGCAGTTTATCTACGCCATTAATGTCGTCCTGAATGCCTTTCATAGTATTGTCCTGATCTGCAACCAGAGTTGCCAGATAGTCGTTGTAGGCTTTCAGAGATTCACGCTGGTCTGCCACGTTTGAGTATTCAAACAGCATATCCTGAGCCTGATCGAAATATTTATCGACCTTCTTTTGAGACGCCGCAGCCTCAGAATGAATCTGAGTGGCTGCTTTTTGGGCATCGGCAAGAGGATCGGCAACAACTAAGTTGCTGCTGGCTAACGCCAGCGCGCCAACAAGCGCAGAAGCGATTTTGGTTCTATTGCTTACCTTGGACATAGTTCCCAACCAATTTGAAGTGAATAAACAGGGTAACTTATCGACAATTACTGTTTTTTACTCAGTTTTTATTGCCTATAAGTACATCTTTCTCTTGTGATTGTTAGATTTTTCTTCCCTTTCTATACCTTATAAAGGCATAGACCCGCAGGAATCATTTCATAAAATGTTGACCGGTGTCAACTAATCGGAGAGCTAAAAAGTAGTGAAAATTTACAGCGATTAAAACGATCAAATACTCCTGTTTAAAAGGTCTTCAACGCGCCATCGTGTTTTATCCGAGATCGGATTAACAAGCAAAATTTAACATTTGCTTATATAATTTTTGTGTAAAGGTTGTTATTCAGTCAAACTTAGATTTTTAATGATATTAAAAGACCGATTGACACCTTTTTAGATCAACATCATCTGTTTTAAGATTATCGAATCAAACGACATATTTAATAATGTGAGAACAGGCTCTGCGATAGGCTTGATCTGTTTTTCGAGATAGTAGAGGTAATCCACTGCGGAACGTGTTAACTCAACCGGTTCAGGACCGTTAACGGTAATAACATACTCAACCCGTTGTCCCTTTTTGCCATAGGACGAATCGTCAAATGCACTGACTAGCAACTGTGCAACTTTTACATGTGGCACGTTTGACTGGTAGGCATCTACTGAGCGACGCAGCTGTTTACTGAAAACCAATTCATCATCCAGCTTACCCTGCTGTAAAAGTTCTACTTGTTCGGACAAATATTCGGTAACATCAAGATCGTTAAATAGGCGTTGATAAAGTTCGTATTGAATGCGTTTAGCGAGGGGGCTCCAATCACTGCGAACTTGCTCCATACCTTTGAAGATCAGCTCCAGTTCACCATCTACACCACGTACGGCCCCTACATAGCGTTTCTTAGAACCTTCAACAGAACCTCGCAGCGTTGGCATCAAAAAGCGTTGATAATGGCTGTCAAACTCCAATTCCAGCGCACATTCCAGTCCAAAGGCTTGTTTAATATAGTCTCGCCATCTTTCGGTGATGTCAGCGGCAAGCTTGATGCCAAAGTCTTCGGGCTCTTTGATACCATGTTTGTCGCCAAGCCAGATAAAGGTGGAATCAGTATCGCCATAGATGACTTTATAGCCTAGTTCTTCAATCCAAGTCTTAGTGGTCTGCATGATCCAGTGACCACGCATGGTAATAGAGCTGGCAAGTCTGGCGTCGTGAAACACGCAGCCTCGAGACCCCAGCACGCCATAAAGTGAGTTCATGATGATCTTGATCGCCTGTGATAACGGCGCATCTTTCTGCTGCTTTGCTTGTTCCCTAGCTTGAGCCAGTTTCGCCACTAATTTAGGTAGAATAAAGTGCTGTCTGGAAAACCGAGCACCGCGATAACCATCTACGGTTTCGCTGGGTTCCTGCGCTAAGCCGAGGATCATCCCAAGCGGATCAATCAAAAACGTGCGGATAATAGAGGGATACAGACTTTTAAAATCCAACACCAGAATATCGCGATAAAGACCAGGGATAGAGTCCATCACATAGCCGCCCGGACTTTCCAAGCCATCACTCACAGGTTCAGCTGGTGCGATATATCCAGCGCGATGCAGATGCGGCAAATACAGGTTATTAAAAGCGGCGACTGACGCCCCTACCCGGCCGAACTCCAGCCCAGTGAGTTGCGCTCTGGCGATAGCGAATGACAGCAGATGGGTTTTAGCAAAGATCTGCCACACCAGTCGGCAGTCACTAAGGTTATAACGAGCCAGTGCCAGCTTATCTTCCTGAAAAAGTCTGGTGATTTCCTGCCCACGATTATCGACATCCTGTATATCCTTGCCCTCACCCAACAACTGTTGCGACACATGTTCCAGTGAATAGCGTTCAAATTTATAAAATGCCGCTTTGAGCCAATCGATGCCATCAAGCACAACAATGCCAGGCAACAGCAATGTTTCCGGTCGGAATTTACCTTCAACCAACCACTCCAGCAAGGCGCCATCACGGCCAAGCGCGGCAGGAATGTTATAAAAAGCAAAACGGCGCCATAACAGCGCTAGATCAAAGGCCACTACCGACCAGCCAAGCATGACATCTGGCTGCCATGCAGCGAACCAGGCAACCAAAGCTTCTAACAAGTGCTTTTCATCTGCAACCCAATCTATCCAGTCCTCACTACCATGAGCTTGACCAACCATTATCACTTTGCGCAACAGTACGCCTTGGTCATTCTCACCATATAAGCCAACGGAATACAGTTCGCCATTGAAACTGCACTCCACATCTAATGACACAACATTAAGTGCTACATCATCGGCCAATGTCGCAGGTCGAGCTTTACTGGCAACAAAATGAGCTGCATTATTCTCATTAAAACAGCCAAAAAATTCGGCATCCAGAGCGATAAAACGCTCTATCAAATAGCGCTGGTGTGGACGAATTTCTGCTTCATGTAGCGCAATTTGCTGTTCCCGGCTCCAACGTTGTAGCTCACGAAATTGTTTGCGGTTGTGGCAATATACAGCAGCTACGGGTTGCTGCTGAAAGTCCTTCATCGGCAAATGACGACAGGTGACAGACGGGAATCTGCGGGCAATGGCGGCGACCGCAAATTGCGGAACAAAAGCCACCTGAGCTTCGCCAGGGACGTCCACCGTCAGCGGTCCTGAATCGGTCTTCAAGCAGTAACGCAGGCACATCCCATCTGTGGCTGGCAATGTCTGCCGAGTAAGAATTCTGCCTTTGACTGTAGTGAAACCGCTGGTGGGCATAAAACACGTCCGCTGACATTAAAGGTTTATTAGCATAAGAAATTACTGTTAATATATACAGGATTATTTTCCAGGATCCATTCAATGCTTGCTGCCAATGTAAAAAACCAGATCCGCGAGATTTATAAGGCGATATCCAGCGCGCTACCCAATTTCCGCTCCCGCCGGGAACAAAATTATATGGTGGCAGAAATCTCCAAAACGTTGGCAGGGGAATACGATAAGCAGCGCCGCATCATAGTGATTGAAGCGGGTACAGGTATTGGTAAATCGTTGGCCTATATTCTGGGCACCATTCCGCTGGCATTGGCATCCAAGAAAAAAGTCTGTATCTCCACCGCAACCGTGGCACTGCAAGAGCAGTTGCTGCACAAAGACCTCCCCTTCTTTTTACAGCACTCGGGCATCGATTTTAAATTCGGCCTGGTAAAAGGGCGGCAGCGTTATGTTTGTCTGGCAAAGCTGGAGATGCTGATTGGCGAAAGCAGCACGGGTCAGATGGCAATGTGGCAAACCAAGCCGGATCAATCACAAATACAGTCACTGCAACAGTTACTGCAGGATTACCGCGCCGGACGCTGGAATGGCGAATGGGATACCCTAGAAACCCCATTACCGGATCACCTTTGGCAACAGATAGCCTCAGATAAACACAGTTGTCATAAGCAACTGGCCAACCACGCAAAATGCCCGTTTCACAAAGCCAGAGAAGATATTGAGGAATGGGATGTGTTAATTGCCAACCACAGTCTGCTGCTTGCCGATCTAGAACTCGGTGGCGGGGTGATTCTACCAGAACCAGAAAATCTTTTTTATGTTGTTGATGAGGCCCATCACCTGCCAATTGTGGCGCGGGACTTTTCCAGCGCCCAAGTGCCTGTGCGAGGTGCTGCTGACTGGCTGGAGAAAATAGGCAAACTCGCCGGGAAGCTGCAAACACAGATAAAGAGTAACAATATCATCGCGCCAGTACAGGCGATGATGGACCACGTTGAGGAACTCACGTCATTACTCAATAAAGTGGCACATTTTTGCGAAACACAACCCAAGCTGTTTGCCAATGAAGATCAACGCTGGCGCTTTGAGCATGGCAAATTGCCAGGAGCCTTATTGATCCTGGCGGAAAACCTGGCTACCGCCAGTAGCGATGCACTCAAACAGTTCAATAAGATGCAATTGCTACTGAATGAAAGTTTTAAAGACGGTGAGATCCCCAAACATCAGGCCGAAGCCTTACTTACTGAATGTGGTTTTATGCTGCAACGGCTGGAAAACCTGCAGAAGCTTTGGAAAATGATGGCGCGGGAAGACAATCCGAAAGGAGCCCCCCTTGCCCGCTGGATTGAAGTGATTAGCGGTAAACAGCCTGACTATCTTTGCAGTGCATCCCCCATCGAAGTGGGCTTTATGCTGGAAAACATGCTGTGGGAAAAAGCTGCCGGCGTGGTACTTTGCAGCGCCACGCTGCGTGCGCTCAACAGTTTTGAACATTTCACTTATCAGGTGGGATTATCGCTCAATGATGGTAGTCGCTATCTGGCGCTACAATCACCGTTTGATTTTGCCAATAACGCGACACTGTTTTTACCACAAATGCAGACTGAGCCCGCGGATGATGCCTATACGGACGAACTGGCGCAACAGATTAAAGCCTTGGTCGAAGAAGAGCAGGCAACCTTAGTGCTGTTTGCTTCTTACTGGCAAATGGAAAAAGTCACCGAGTTACTCAAAGACAAATTACCGGTTGCGCCGCTTATTCAGGGCAGTGCGCCGCGACAACTGTTGCTAGAAACGCATAAACAGCGTTGTGATAGCGGCCAACCCAGCATTTTATTCGGCACGGGCAGCTTCTCCGAAGGTCTGGATTTGCCCGGTGATTATCTGACCAATCTCATTGTCACTAAACTCCCTTTTGCTGTGCCCACTTCCCCCGTGGAACAGGCACATTCGGAATATATCAAACTGAAAGGAGGTAATCCTTTTCTACAATTGACGATTCCCGATGCCAGCCGCAAGCTAGTCCAGAGTTGTGGACGTTTGCTGCGAAAAGAGGAAGACTATGGCCGAATTACCATCCTTGATCGCAGGCTGGTCAGCAAACGTTACGGTAAAGCACTGCTCGACGCCTTACCGCCCTACCGCCGCGTTATTGAATAAGCCGGGAATTTTGTGGAAATAGTTGCACATTCAGGAAGCTGGTTGCTGTTAGCCATTGTTGGGTTAATTGCTGGCTTTATTGATGCGGTAGTTGGTGGTGGTGGGCTGTTGTCTATCCCCGCACTACTGACACTCGGGATGCCACCACATCTTGCACTGGGTACCAATAAGCTGGCAGCAAGTTTTGGCTCTTCAATGGCGGCTTACACTTACTACCGACAGCATCTGTTGCAACCCAAACTCTGGCGTTCCTGTTTTGTGGCGACCGCCATTGGTGCACTATGTGGCAGCATTTTAGTCTATCTGGTAGATACGTCTTGGCTTGAAAAGCTACTACCATTGCTGATCATCATCATCGCGCTATACAGTCTGTTGAGTAAAAAGGCACTGAAAGACAAACCAGCTTTAGACGAAGAACATCCTAAACGCAGCCATAAGATCCTTCAGGGGTTAATCCTCGGCGGTTATGATGGTTTCGCAGGCCCTGGCATTGGCGCGATCTGGATAGTCAGCTCAAAAACACTCCATAAGCTGTCATTTCTTAAAAGCTGCGCTTTATCACGAGCAATGACCTTTGCCAGTAATACTACTGCGCTAACCGTGTTCTTATTGCTCGGCAAAGTTGACCTTGCTATTGGATTATTGCTTGGACTTAGCATGATGCTTGGCTCCTTTGTGGGTGCCCATTCAGCGATTCGCTTTGGCCTGCCGTTTATTCGACCACTGTTTATCACCATGGTCATGGCAATGGCGTTACATCTCACCTGGAGTGCTTGGTTATGAACCAACAACAACTGGTAAGCAAATTGCGTGAACAGTTGGTGCAGCTGGAACAACAAGTATTGCAACACGATGCATCACTCCCCGCCAAGGACAACAAATTACTGGCCCATCTTGAACGCTTCAATGATGAACTATTTCATCAGAATGGCGCCAAGCTCGCACCTTGTGTGCAACAACTCCGAGACAATATCAACCAATTAGAAAAACAGCTGCAATTACAGATGTCAGCAGCGACGGTCAGCAGGACCTGTGAAAAAATTCAGGATCGCTTTTCAGCACTAAAGAGGGCTATGGCAACCACAGCGATAGATGTCAAAGAACAGCAGCAACAAAAACTGAGTAAACAACGATATTTCCAGCAAAAGCAGTCCTTGCACCACGAACAGAGCGGCTTCAACTGGATTGCCAGTCAGGTGATGTCAAGCAGCCATAAGTTGTACGACGAACTGAATAAGCACCTGAATTGGGAGAAGAAAATTTTATTCAAAATTGAACAATTGCAATCGCAGCTAGACACCTGTCATAGTACTGCAAAAATTGCGGTCCAGAATGACCTGCTTTTGATGCACCGCCGTTTGGGCAAGTGCCGCCAGGCCATCAGCTATATTGAAGATCGCATCCAAACGTTCGAACGCCCGCAGCAAAATAACCATCGTTAAGGAGCAACAATGAAATTAACTGTTACCGCTTCAGCGCTGTTTGCGCTTCTTAGCTCATCTTCCGTATTGGCGGCCAACCTCAATATTCCCATGTCTTTTGAATATTTGGCTCTGGATGGACAAGAAGTCGAGACTAACCATTTTACACATAAAGCAGACCTTACCCTGTCTGACGGCGAACACAAAATCGCGATCCGCTACAGTGATGTATACGATGATGGGATTAGCGAAAGCCCTAATTTTGTAAAGTCATCACCCTTCATCGTGACACTGAATACCAGCGGCGATCATCAATATATTCTGCTGCCGAAAAGCAAAATTGTAGCACCACCAAAATATGCCAAGGCGCCTGAAGTGATTATCAAACGTAAAGATGGTGGCGCAGTCGATTACAGTATCGTACAGACCCAACTGAAAGAAGATTCCTTTATGAGTAAACTTTTAGGCACGGATACTGGTGTTGATGTTGACTCTGCTTCTGTAGCCGTCACCGCAGGAAAGGAGTTACCCACTGCGCCTATCAAACAACCAACAGAAGTTGAGGCCATGACAACCCCAGTAACCGAACCCGCGGCACAGACTCCAGCGAGTCAGACAGACTCAGCACATGCCGGCCAAATGCTGCAATACTGGTGGTTGCATGCTGATGCGGCAACCCGAAAAGAGTTTATGAGCTGGGCTATCAAGCAATTGTAATGATTTGCTATTTTGATCCCGGTCAGCTATCACGCCAGCTACTCAACGCTGGCGTTACCCCCCCACCACCGCTTTCCGATTGGCAAATATCAGGCGCTGTTCCACTGGTTACAACAAAGTGATATTTGCCATCACTTTCAAATAATGTCGCCCTCAGCTATTGCGCCGGTTCAGCTATGTCTGGTTCATGATCCTGAGTATATCCAGCAGTTTATCAATGGCACACTTCCCAAAGAAAAAATGCGACGTATTGGATTCCCGTGGAGTGAAGCTTTGGTAAGGCGTACTTTACATTCGTTGGGAGGGACACTACTTGCTACGCAGCAAGCACTAGAACAGCGAATAGCCATGCAAATTAGCGGCGGTTATCATCATGCCTATCGCGACTTTGGCAGTGGCTATTGCATTTTTAATGATCTGGTATTTGCCGCTGCTAGCGTAATCAGTCAAGGAACAGTCGACCGCGCGCTGATCATTGATTGCGATGTCCATCAAGGCGATGGAACTGCCAATATGACGGCTGGGCGGGATGACATCATCAGTTGCTCTATTCACTGCACAAAAAATTTTCCTGCACGTAAGCAACAATCACACTACGACCTTGAACTACCACCTGACAGTAATGGCTCAGAGTATTTTGAGTTACTTCAGCAATCGATACCTTGGATATTGCATCGTCATCAGCCACAGATTATTTTTTATGATGCTGGTGTCGACGTTCATCGAGACGATGAATTGGGTCTGTTAAACCTAACAACGCAAGACATCTATCTGCGCGATAAATGGATATTAGGGCTTGCTGCTGCCAAGGAGATCCCAATTGTGTGCGTCAGTGGAGGCGGATATTGCCACGACACTCTACAATTAATCTCTAGACACAGTCAGTTATATCTTGCCGCCGCTGAATGCTTTGCAAACTGAAGGAGAACAGTGAATGCAACTGGATATCCGCAATTACTACGAAGTACTACTGATGGAAATTCTGTCTGATGAAGGGCTGCTAGAGGAGCTTCCTGAAAACTATCTGGCGGATCTTGCGTGTATTACGTTAAACCAATTGCCCGTGCGCTATATCCACCATCTGGTAGATACTTATTTTTACGATGATATTGGTGAACAAGAACAGATGCGCCGAGAAATCTACTCAGCACTGGAAAAATCCAGAGCCTTTTTGAAATCTAAATTAGCCAAAGACGGCAAGACAACTGAATCATCATCGATGAGCTAGACGGCTTTTAGTTAGATTTAACTGAACAATTTCTCATGAAATGTACCACCAAGTGTACGACTCGATGTTTTTCTGAGGTAGCTCTTTGATTATAAGAAAGATTGGAGGCTCCCCCAGAGCCAACACCCCGGCACATGAATCGCTCGCTACGGTTGCTCCCTTCCGGGCCTGGCCGAGTTCACGAGTTATCATTGCGGGGGGACCCTGGGGTCGCCACTGATTTGCAGCGTTACTGCAACGGCGTGGATTATCTCCGAAGGAACCCTAGGGATCAAGGATAAATACCGGCAACTGAAGTAACTGACGATTAGATAAACAAAAAGTCCGCAATCACGGACTTTTTTATTTTTACTAAGCCTGGTCGTATCACAATGACAACAAGTGGCCGTTCTTTTCAATGAATTTCGGGCCAATCCCTTTTACTTTGGTCAAATCCTCTAAGGACGCGAATTTGCCGTTGGTTTCCCGATATTCCACGATTGCCTTGGCTTTTGCTTCACCAATCCCCTTAAGGAGCTGCAACTCAGCAGCACTGGCAGTATTAACATTTACTTTTTGTAGCTGCTCTGCTTGCTTAACAACTTCCGGAGCAACAGTTTCTGCATAGGATGTAAAAATATACATTGGTGCAAGCATGGCAACCGCCATTGCCGCCGTTTTCAGATAGCGTTTCATATTGATTCTCCATTTAGATATCCGTAAAAATCAGGCCGAATTCCATATATCCCTAGCCCATGGAGAAGTGTAGTAAACGTTCAAAAATTAGCCAAATCTAAATTTACTACTTAGGATACTTCGTTATCTTCAGTCGCCTGCTTGGCTTTTTGGCGAAGTTGTTGCAGCTCTTGCAGTAATTCTTTATGAATACCCGACAAACGCGGTCGTTGTTTATCATCAAATGCTAGCGGTCGACATAGTGCCATCGCCTGATATCCGAGTCTGGCAGTCAGTAACCCCGCGCCGAGCCCCTGCCCTAATCTGGCGGATAACTTGCCAGTCAATTCAACAGACAACAATTGATTGCCGATATCCATCGCAAGTTCCGTTGTACCGGCATAAAGGATATTGAGCACAATCCCGCGAAAGAGCCTGATACGGCTCCAGTAACCCAGTTTGATACCATAACTCTCGGCTATCTGACTGATCATCTTCTGGTTGCGCCACAACACTAAGGCCATGTCTAACACGGCAAACGGGCTAATCGCCAGCAGTAACGCCGACTCAGCAGCAAAATGACGCACAATTTTTTTCGCCGCTTGATCTCGTTGGCGCAGCACAATAGTGTCAAATAAACGCACCTGTTCCGCATCATTCTGTTCCGGTGATAATGCCGCTTCCAACGCGCGGATCTCTGCGACTGCAGAAGAAGGCATTGAGGCGGTAATTCCCCGAATAAACGGCAGGGCCTCGCCCATCTGCATACTGCCGAGTAAACGTGCCCCGATAACCCTGTCATCCTCCATCTGTTTCAATTTTTTCAGCTGTCGCCATTCAGCCAGGGTAATCCCACCGGTCCATAACAACACCACCCCGATAACCGTACTGTAGAAGCCAAATAGCCAAGGGCTTTGGGTCCAGGCGTCAGCTAGCCCCAATCCGGTTTGCACAACGACGGCTGCTAGCAGTCCCGATAGCGCGAGTTTTGCCAGCCGTGATAATTTCTTGGGTCTGAGCAAGGTTCCAATAGAAGCCTGCTTTTTGGCATGATGCGCAAGTATCTCATCCGCATCGGCGGTATCCTTTACCGGTAGCAGAACTGTCGCAGTAGGTTCAAACGTCACTTGGGTAGTCTGCTGATACTCACGAAATGGACGAAGATTATCCTGCTCGGTTGTTTGCTGTGTTAAAGGCTGTGCAGCGTTTTCGTTTGACTGCATTTTCTGTTTTGACGTCATTGCAGTTTGTCCCCTAACAAAAACTCAAGCAAATGATCGAGACGCACGTGTTCAAAGTCCTCGGCACTATCCACTTTAGGTGGCGCAAAATCACAGAAGTGAAACCCTTGTTGCTGCCAGAATGTTTCATCCGGCAAATGCCTTGGGACCTGACCAGGATAGAGCGTTACATATTGGCGATCGCTGAGTCGGGTACCGGTAACCACCTCTTGCTCACCATATTCGTTATCACTCACCATTCCTGGACGAGTGGCGCGAATAGCACTCACCGCCATGGTTTCAACACTACAGCCAGCACTGTCGGCAAAGTTTCGCCCTGGAGCCAGCATGGCATTTAACAGTGCTAACACATTACCTTGTTGATCACGAGTGATCTGATCCACTTTACTCGCGGCAAATAGCAGTTTGTCTATCTTGGGCGCAAACAGACGTCGTAACAAACTGCTGTTGCCAAACCGAAAACTCTGGGTAATGGCGTTAAGTGCCCGGGTCATATCTTCAAATTGTGCTTTACCGCGATTAAGCGCTGTAAAACAATCCACCAGTACCAACTGTCGGTCAAAGCCAGCGAAATAGTCGTAATAAAAGGGTTTGACGACTTTAGCAACGTACTCGCGGTAGCGGTGTTCTAGTACCCGATAAATTGAGCCAGATACCCATTTTTCTGCCATGAGTTGTTGGGGTAATAATGGGAAAAAGCTCAGGATAGGGGCGCCGGCCAAATCGCCGGGTAACAGCAATCTGCCCGGTTGTGCCAGATAAAATCCTTGCTGCTGCACCATGTCCAACAACAGTTGTTGGTAACTCGCCGCTACCATTGCAAGCTGTTCATCGCTGGCTTCAGCGTCAGGCAATAAGGCACTCACCTTTGCCTCAAAAGCCTCGAAATAGGGAGATAACCTGAAATTATCAATGGAGGCCCACACGCTATCACACCATTGCTGATAACTCAGACCCAACATAGGTAAATCCAATAACCATTCACCCGGATAATCGACAATATCCAATAACAGGGTGGCACTAGTATCATTGAGAAACTTAGCTAACAGTCCTTGCGCCGGCCGAAACTTGATTGCTAACCGTAGTTCGCTGATATTGGTGGTGGACGGCGGCCACTGCGGTGTTTCCGCCAGTAATTGATTGAGCGCTGTTTCATAGCCAAAACTGGCTAATTGTAAATCCGGTTGTAGTACGCGTTTAGTCGCCAGCAATCGCTGATCTCGACACACGGAAAAAAGCGGCAGTTGTTTACTGTTATTGGGAGACACAAGTAATAGCTTATTGATGATTGCCGTAATAAACGCCGTTTTTCCTGCGCCGGCGAGTCCTGTGACTGCCAGTCGCAGATGCTGGTTTGCAGTGCGATAACTCAGCTCTAATGCTTTATTTTTCAGTTGCTGCCAGTGGCGATTCATAAGGCTCCCAAAAACAGAAAGGGCGGCCAGGCCGCCCTCTACGAGGATTACAGGTTGTTAATTTGACGTTTCAGTTCAAACTGTTCTGAGGTGACGTAAGTTTCCAGATCTCGCAATTTGGTTTCTAGCCCAGCAAAACGTTGATTCAGATCTCTAAGTGCCTGAGTTGCGGGTTCGCCAGCTTGCCAGACTTTCTTCTTGATACCGTGCTCGCGGTAGTCCGATTCAAATTCTTGCGGCTTCTCATCCAGGATCATCCACAGTGCAACATAGGCAACGACCATGACCGCTGAACCACCCAACAAGAAGATAGACACCACCGCCACTCTGACCAACCAGGTTTCAAGATTGAAGTAATCTGCAATCCCTGCGCATACTCCCGCAATCTTGCCATCACGCTTGTTGCGATAAAGCGTCTTCTTGCCGTTGTTTTTATCTGTCATGGCGTTGTCTCCATTCTGGTGACTCGGCATCCAAAATAGACTCTAACGTGGTAATACGTTGGCTCATCTTGTCAGCCTTGTCGATCAACTCATTGAGTTGTTTAAATTCTTCATCAGTCAGTCCCTTACCCACCTGCCGCTTGCTGCGATAATGAAGAATCAACCAGATGGGCGCCACAAAGATCATGAACAAAATCAGTGGTGCCATCAACAGATCCATATCCATAATTCACCTCAGCTTTAATCGTTATTCTTCAGACTTGGCAGCTTTGCCTTTAATTTTGGCTTTCAGTGCTGCCAGCTCTTCGCTGACTTCATCATCCGCTTTCAGTGCAGCAAACTCTTCATCCAAACTGTTTTTCTTCTTACCGCCCAGCTCATAAGCTTCGACTTCCGCTTCCAAGCCTTCAATGCGACGCTCATACTGTTCAAATTTCAGCATAGCATTGTCGATTTTGCTGGAATCCAGCTGCTTTTTAACTTCAAGACGAGAAGAGGCAGACTGCTTGCGGATGATAATGGTTTTCTGGCGAGCCTTAGCATCAGCCAGTTTCTCCTGCAATTGCGACACTTCTTCTTTCAAGCGCGCAATATGCTCTTCAATGACATCCCGCTCGGCTTCAAGATGCTGCACAGCAGTAACAACCTTCTGCTTTTCAACCAGAGCAGCTTTAGCCAGATCTTCACGCTCTTTGGTTAATGCCAGTTCAGCTTTTTCCTGCCAGTCATTAACCTGTGTTTGCATTTTAGCAATGCGACGTAACAGCTCTTTTTTCTCAGCCAATACTTTAGCTGAAGTGGAACGTACTTCCACGAGCGTGTCTTCCATCTCCTGAATAATCAGGCGTACCATTTTTTCTGGATCTTCCGCCTTATCCAACAGTGCGCTGATATTGGAGTTTATGATATCGGCGAAACGCGTAAAAATTCCCATAATCCTGTCCTCAAAAATTATTGTGGGTTGCGGACGTTCTAATACAGATACCGTGCCAATTTTTATAAATAGTTTTATTTCAATATGTTATCTGAAAATAAAGTTTTTCTTTATTTATTTTTACTACCCACATATCATGAATTTCACCACTTATTAGTGTTAAAGACCAACGAATATCGTGAATAGATCCTATCAGCAAGATAATCTCATCGGCCAGTCCAACGCTTTTCTGGAAGTGCTGGAACATGTGTCGCAACTGGCGCCGTTATCTAAACCCGTGCTGATTATTGGTGAACGCGGTACCGGCAAAGAGTTGGTCGCCGAGCGTTTGCATTATCTGTCTCAACGCTGGGATCAGAACTTTATCAAACTTAACTGCTCTTCGCTTAGCGAAAATCTACTTGAAAGTGAACTATTTGGTCATGAAGCGGGCGCATTTACCGGTGCCCGTGCTCGCCATGAAGGCCGTTTTGAACGAGCCGATAGTGGTACCTTGTTTCTCGATGAACTTGCCAACACCTCCGGCTTAATCCAAGAAAAACTATTACGCGTGATCGAATATGGTGAATATGAACGCGTGGGTGGCAGTAAGACACTGACTGCCGATGTTCGGCTGATTTGCGCGGCCAATGAAGATTTGCCCTCTCTGGCGGAGGCGGGGGAATTTCGCGCCGATCTTTTGGACAGACTGGCGTTTGATGTGATCACCCTGCCACCGCTACGTTACCGTCAGGACGATATATTACCGCTAGCCGAACATTTTGCGTTGGGGATGGCCAAGCAGTTAAAACTGAAACTGTTTCCTGGCTTCACCAATAGTGCCATACACACTTTGATGAATTACGATTGGCCAGGCAACATCCGTGAACTAAAAAATACTATTGAGCGTAGTGTTTACCGTCACGGCAATGAAGATAAGCCGATTCGGGAAATTGTGTTAGATCCCTTTGAGTCGCCATTCAGACCTAAACAGCGAATAAAAACACTCTCCAGACAAAACGTCACACCATCAGATGTTGCAGTGCATACAGTGCCAGAGCCACCGCAACATCAAAGCGCTGAGATACCTACGGAGCTAGCAGTCCATCAGTTTGAATTTCCGGTGGACTTTAAACAGAGCTGCGAAGCCTTTGAAGTCGAGTTAATTCAGAAAGCGTTAGTCGCCAGTCAGTTTAATCAGAAGAAAACGGCTGAACTGCTGCAACTCAGTTATCACCAGTTGCGCGGTATTCTTAAAAAATACAATTTGCTGGACAAAAATTGAGAGAATTGCTCAAGACAACCTGACACTGTTAGAATGGCCGGTCTAGGTCCAGATAACTAACAACGTGCAATGAAACTGCTGATGCTCAACACCAGACCGACGAATAACTCTGATTGCAGAGATTCACTGGTTAAGAAGCTAACTCTGAGGATGTTCATGCTCGATAAAGCAGCACTACGACAGCTACTGTGCGCAATGTTAGGACTCACCTTGTTTGGTTGTGGCCCACAGCCGGTCCCCTCTGGCTTAGTGTATTGCTCCGAAGGTAACCCTGAATCTTTTAATCCGCAAACCGTAACTTCAGGCACCACTATTGATGCGACCTCTCATCAAATTTATGACCGCTTAATTGATGATAATCCTTATACTGGCGAGTTTATTCCGGCCTTAGCCACTGCCTGGAACATCAGTAAAGATGGCCTGACGTACGACTTTGAACTGCGCCACGGCGTTAATTTCCAGGATCGTCCTTATTTTCATCCGACCCGAAAATTCGATGCCGATGATGTAATTTTTTCTTTTGAACGCATCATCGATAGTAATAATCCATTCCATGCAATATCACGAACTGGCTACCCATTTTTTGAAAGTGTTGGCTTCGAAAAACTGATCAAGCGAATCGTCAAATTGAGTGATGACAAAGTACGATTTGAACTCAATTATCCCGACGCCTCCTTTATGGCGAATATGGCGACAGATTTTGCGGTGATTCTGTCAAAGGAATATGCTGATCAGCTGCAAAAATCAGGAAAGATGCCTGATATTGATAGTAAGGCGGTGGGTACCGGTCCTTTTATGCTGGTTGATTACGTGAAGAATGATTATATCCGTTATCGTCGTAATCCAGGTTATTGGGGAACCATCCCAGCATCAGACCAACTGGTTTTTGATATAACGCCCAGGAGCACCATCCGACTGGCAAAACTCATTATCGGGGATTGTAATATTTCAGCGTTACCTAAGGCTGGGGAGTTACCCGCAGTCGCCACCCACGATAATTTAACCGTTGAAAGCCAGCCAGGAATGAACGTAGCCTACTGGGCTTTTAACACTCGCAAAAAACCGTTAGATAATATTAAAGTACGACAAGCCCTCGCTTATGCCATTGATAAGCAAAACTTATTACGTGCAGTATACCAAGATACCGCAATTGAAGCCTCTGGCATCCTTCCACCTTCATCATGGGCGTATACCGGCACTTCAGCAGAGTATCATTACAATCCCCAAAAGGCGCGACAATTACTGAAAGAGGCTGGGGTGCATAATCTCAGCATTGATATCTGGGCCATGCCGGTGGCGCGCATTTACAATCCCAACTCACAAAAAACCGCGGAGTTGATCCAGGCGGATCTTGCTGCGATTGGTGTGCGCGCTAATATTGTTAGCTATGACTGGAGTGTATTCACCCGTCGATTATCTAACAGTAACTATGATTCGGTACTGATTGGCTGGAGTGCGGATAACAGCGATCCTGATAACTTTTATACTCCCCTGCTGAGTTGCAGCTCGGTACAATCTAAAAGTAATCGCTCCAAATGGTGTAACAGCCAATATGACCAGCTAATTTCACGCGCCAAAACTATCACTGACAAAGGTGAGCGAACTGAATTGTATCGCCAAGCTGAAGAGTTAATTGATGCTGAAGTACCGATAGTGCCGCTTGCGTACGCCAAACGAATGTTATTGAAAGAAAATGATGCACCACCAATTATGCTCATGCCTTTCGGAGGTATTAATTTCAATAACGTCAGTGAGCGAGGGAAACAGTAATGGCCAACTATCTGATAAGACGCCTCAATCTGTTTATTGCAACCTCTTTATTGCTGATAGGCATATTGTTTTATGCCACGCATCTATTTCCGGTCGATATTGGCTATGCCTTAAGTGGCATTCAGTATCCAACAGATGTGCAAGAGGTGCAGATCAAGCGGGATTACGACCTTGATAAAGGCAGCGTCCGTCAATTTATCGCGTATGCAGGAGAACGCTTAAGTGGGAATTTTGGCGTGTCGGCCACCTCAAAACGCCCCGTTTCAGAAGAGTTATTGGAAGTGCTACCCGCATCGTTTGAACTTGCCGTGGTCGCCGGCATTATTGCGTTAGTATTTGGGGTGCCGCTCGGGGTAATTGCCGCGTTAAGCCACCATCCATTTCTGAAGAAATTTATTATGGCCGGCACACTGACCGGTTATTCCATTCCGGTGTTCTGGTTAGGGCTGACCTTGTCATTTTGGTTTGGCGTTAAGTTAGGTTGGCTGCCTATTTCAGGCCAAATTAACTTGTTGTACGAAATTCGCCCCGTTACCGGGTTTATGTTATTCGACACACTGTTATCAGATTCACCATATCGTATAGCGGCTTTTCGCGATGCATTACTGCATATCATTTTACCGGCAGTGACCCTGGCGGTTCTCCCCTTCACGGTCGTGGTACGTATCACCCGCGCCGCCATGACCAATGTGATGAATCAAACCTATATTCGTGCTGCAGAAGCCCGTGGACTATCATCGGTAAAAATTGTGTTACATCATGCGCTTCCGAATGCCTTAATCCCGCTGTTGAAACACATTGGCCTGATGCTGGGCCCCTTTGCCAGTTATGCGATAGTTGTTGAAGTGATCTTTTCATGGCCGGGGGTGGGCTCATGGCTGGTCTCTGGCATATATCAACGTGATTATACCGTGATCCAGAGCGGTATTATGGCCGTGGCCTTGATCATTGTGTTTTTGAGCATTTTGATTGAGGTACTGTACACCATAGCGAATCCGTTAAGTCGCAAGGAATTTTATGGCTCAAACTAAAACCTATTTAGATGACGCCATCCCCTCTCCAGCGTTAAAGGTTTGGCGTATCTTTGCTGCAAAGCCTCAAGCCATAACCGGGCTTTGGGGAGTGGGCGCATTATTATTGCTTGCGCTATTTGGCCACTACCTCGCACCTTTTGCGGCTGAATTTCAGGACCCCGATGCTTTGTTGCTGCCGCCATCATGGAATAGTAATGGTACTGTCGAACATTTCTTGGGAACCGATGATCTAGGTCGGGATATATTCAGCCGCTTGCTGTACGGCGTACGCCTGACGTTTGGCATGGCATTAGCCATTGTCAGTTCCGCGTTGTTGGCAGGCATCATCATCGGCTCTATTTCCGGGATGATGAGCGGTCTAAAATCCAGTATTCTCGGGCATTTACTGGATGCACTGTTATCGATCCCGTCCCTGTTAATGGCGATTCTGGTCGTCGCGGTTACTGGCCCTGGGCTTGGAAATGTGTTCTGGGCAGTTGGCATATCGCTGACACCACAGTTTGTACGTGCGATCCACCAGACTGTGCATGAAGAATTACAAAAAGAATATGTGACGGCAGCAAGGCTGGATGGTGCCAATTCACTGCAAATTTTCTGGTATGTCATCATGCCCAATGTGTGGGAAACCATCATTATTCAAACCACATTGGCGATTTCTGCGGCGATACTGGATATCGCCGCACTGGGATTTCTGAATCTCGGGGCTCAGGCACCACAACCTGAATGGGGCGCGATGGTGATGCAGGGATTGGACAGCTTCCTGACCGCGCCCTGGACAGTGACAATTCCTGGATTTGCTATTTTGCTGAGCGTGTTGTCTGTCAATCTCGTGGGTGATGGCCTACGCTCTGCAATGACGCCGATGAGAAACTGATTATGCCGTTACTCGATATCCGCAATCTCACAATTCAGATCGACACGCCTAGCGGTCCGGTCAAGGCGCTAGAAAAAGTCAGCTTGACCATCAATGCTGGTGAAGTGCATGGTCTCATCGGCGAATCGGGCTCTGGTCGCAGTATGTTAGCCCGCGCCATTTTGGGCCTTAATGAGCCCAACTGGACGATTACTGCAGATCGTATGATGTGGGACGGTCAAAACCTGATGGATATGACTCGTCAGCAACGTCGTAACTTGATGGGTGAAGATATTTCGATGATCTTTCAGGATCCCTCCGGCAGTTTTGACCCAGCATTCAGTGTTGGTAAGCAACTGTTGGAAGCTATTCCGCTCAACAAAAACCTGTTGTTTTGGAAGCGGCCCAAGGAGCGACAATACTTAGCGCAGAAATGGCTCCACAAGGTGGGAATCAAACATCCTCGTAAGGTGTTATCCAGCTATTCCTGGGAGCTGTCAGAAGGCGAATGCCAGAAAGTGATGATCGCGATGGCTTTGGCCAAGCAACCACGGTTGTTGATAGCTGATGAACCGACGGCCTCCATGGAACCAAGTACACAGGCACAAATTTATCGGTTGTTGACTCAGTTGAATCAGCTGCAGAATGTTACTATTCTGCTCATTAGTCATGAACTGGATACCCTGTCCAACTGGTGTAATCGCATGACAGTGTTATATTGCGGTCAGGTAATGGAATCTGGCCCAACTGCAGACTTGCTGGAACAGCCCAATCATCCCTATACCAAAGCACTGCTGGATAACATGCCGGATTACACGAATCCGAAAATCCATAAAATCATGATGCCAACACTGCCAGGCTCAGTTCCGGCGTTGCAGCATCTGCCTATCGGATGTCGTCTGGGTCCTCGTTGCCCGGAAGCAAGACGCAAATGTGTTACCCAGCCACTGCTGTCGCATTACAAAGATCGCTACTTTGCCTGCCATTTCCCATACCAGAGTGAGCCTATAGAAGATGACCCCCTTGCTTAAAGTCAAAGACCTCAGCAAAACCTACTTTTTGGGTTATCGTGGGTTTAAACGACAATATGCAGAAATTCTCAAGCCGGTGTCGTTTGAACTTGAAGAAGGTGAAACACTGGCCATTGTCGGCGAGGCTGGCTCAGGCAAGAGTACACTTGCGCGAATTTTGGTGGGGGCAGAATACCGCAGTGGCGGTGAAATTTTCTATCAGGGACAGGAATGGGATAAAAAGAATATCAAGCAACGATGCCGTCTAATCCGCATGATATTTCAGGATCCCAATACCTCGATGAACCCCAGACTCACCATTAATGAATTACTGACGGAGCCGCTGCGGTTTAATACGGATTTATCGAAACAGGAACGCCACGAATTAGTGGTTGAGACGCTGCGTAAAGTCGGCCTTTTACCCGAACATGGCGAGTTTTATCCGAATATGATTTCTGAAGGGCAGAAACAGCGCGTTGCAGTTGCGCGAGCGTTAATGCTGAGTCCTAAGATCATCATCGCTGATGAAGCGCTCAGTGCCCTGGATCTGTCAGTACGTGCGCAAATTCTCAACCTGCTGTTAAAATTACAGCGGGAAATGGGGTTGTCCTATATTTTCGTTAGCCACAATCTGAACGTGGTGCGACATATCAGCGATAAAGTTCTCGTGTTACATAAAGGTATGATTGTGGAATCTGGCGCGACGGAAGACGTGTTCAGTAATCCGCAACATGAATATACCCAACGATTATTGCAGGAGCAGGCACAATTAAACCGTCGTAGAGGCTGATTTAACTGCTCCAACCACTGTCCGCTGGGCGTCATTTAGGTAAAAATTAGTACCAATTGCAGCGGAAATACTTATCCTAGTGTCAATTTTGCTGGAAGAAGTTAACAAGATGATTATTAAACCCAAAATTCGTGGTTTCATTTGTACCACCACTCATCCACTTGGCTGTGAAGCCAACGTTCTGGAACAGATTAACTACACCAAAGCCAAGGGACAGATCACTAATGGCCCGAAACGAGTTCTGGTAGTAGGCGCTTCCAGTGGCTACGGCCTTTCATCCAGAATTGCTGCGGCATTTGGTTCCGGTGCGGCTACTATTGGCGTGTTCTTCGAAAAGCCAGGCACTGAAAGCAAACCTGGCACTGCGGGCTGGTACAACTCTGCGGCCTTTGACAAATTTGCCAAAGCTGAAGGACTTTACGCCAAAAGTATCAACGGCGATGCGTTCAGCCATGAAGCTAAAGCAAAAGTCATTGAGCTGATCAAACAAGATCTGGGTCAGATTGACCTGGTAGTGTACTCTCTGGCCTCGCCGGTAAGAAAGCTGCCTGACAGCGGTGACTTGGTACGTTCTTCACTCAAACCTATCGGCACTCCCTATACCTCTACTGCTGTCGATACCAATAAAGACACCATTATCGAAGCAACCGTCGAGCCTGCCACTGAGCAGGAAATCCAGGATACTGTAACTGTGATGGGCGGTCAGGATTGGGAACTGTGGCTACATGCTCTTGAACAAGCCGGTGTTTTAGCTGATGGCTGCAAAACCGTTGCATACAGCTACATTGGTACCGAGCTCACTTGGCCTATCTACTGGCATGGTGCGCTGGGTAAAGCCAAAATGGATTTGGACCGAGCCGCGCACGCATTAAACAGCGAACTGGCCGCCAAAAATGGCAGTGCCAATGTCGCCGTGCTGAAAAGTGTGGTAACACAAGCGAGTTCTGCAATTCCAGTCATGCCATTGTATATCGCAATGGTATTCAAAAAAATGCGAGAAGAAGGTCTGCACGAAGGCTGTATGGAACAAATATACCGCCTGTTCAGTGAACGTCTGTACCGTACCGATGGTCAGAAGCCTGCTACTGATGACGACAACCGTTTACGTCTTGATGACTGGGAGTTGCGGGAAGATATTCAGCAACACTGCCGCGACTTATGGCCGAAAATCACCACCGAGAATATCAGCGAACTCACTGATTATCAGGAATATAAAGCTGAATTTATCAAATTGTTCGGCTTTGGTATTGATGGCATTGATTACGAGCAGGATGTCAATCCGTTAGTAGAATTTGATGTCATCGAACTCTAGGTCACTAACGCCACCGCCAGGTGGCGTTTTTTATTCTCATTTGAGTTCTCTCTCCTATACTGAAATAGTTCGTATGTCACTAAAAGGAAGTCTAGATGAAAGTTAGCGCACGTAACTGTTTAAGTGGTATCGTTAAATCCATTGAAGTGGGTGCCGTCAATAACGAAGTGGTTATAGAACTGGCACCTGGCGTTGAAATCACTTCAGTCGTGACCAAAGCATCTGCCGAGCGGCTGGGCTTAAAGGTGGGCGGTAGTGCATATGCCCTGATTAAGGCGACAAGTGTGATGGTAGGTGTAGACGATTAAACAAGGCGGTGGCGCGTGGCGCCACCAGATTTTCTGATGACACAAACCCCGACTTGGGCCGACGTTCTGGGCCCAGAAAAAACGAAAGATTACTTTGTCAGTACGCTTAAATTTATTGATGCTGAACGCGCTCACCACAAACGCATTTATCCTCCCAAAGAAGATACATTCAATGCATTACGCTACACGTCATTGGCGGATGTCAAAGTGGTTATTCTGGGACAAGATCCTTACCATGGACCTGGACAAGCTCATGGTCTGTGTTTTTCAGTGAAAGCAGGTATCACACCGCCACCTTCGCTGCAAAACATGTTTCAGGAGCTTTGCCACACCGTACCTGGCTTCAGTTATCCTCAGAGCGGTGATCTTACGCCGTGGGCCCGACAAGGCGTTTTACTGCTCAATACGGTGCTGAGTGTCGAAGAGGGAAAAGCACACTCACATGCGCATTTGGGATGGGAACAGTTTACCGATAGGATTGTTGAAGCAGTCGACCGCTACCAGCACGGTGTCGCATTTTTGTTATGGGGACGCCATGCCGGTGACAAGGCACAACGCGTTAACCCTCGTAAGCATTTGGTTCTTAAAGCAGCACACCCATCGCCTTTATCTGCCAGCAGAGGCTTTTTCGGCTGTAACCATTTTAATCTGGCAAACCAGTATTTGCAGTCTCAGGGAAAAGTCCCCATCAGCTGGCAACTTTAAGCACTATTTTGACCATAAAAAGCCGGCGAATGCCGGCTTTTTATGGTTTCACGATTTTAGTTAGTGTGATAGGTAATTTCAGCCTTAGCCTTCAACATATCAATCACAGCACTGTAATCTGCCTCGCTGTATTGACTGTTCAAACGCTGTTTGACCGCTGCGAGCTGATCCGCAGGCGCTGTCTCAATATTGTTGATCTTGTCCAACACGACTACTGCATAACCTTTCGCTAAAGCGACACTGTCGATACTCAAACCATCTTTGGCTTTAGCCATCTCAAATGCTTTTGCGACAATCGCTGGATCAATCCCCTGAGCAGTGCGAGTTACTGCACTATGAGCCTCAAGAGCAATACTGGAATCACCCTGTTTCAGTTTGGCGACCAACTCTTCAGCTTTTGCTTTAGCCAGATCATTAGCTTTCTGTTGTTTCAAACGGCCTTCAATATCCGCTTTCACTTCTTCATAAGCCATCAAACCTGCTGCTTCATGCTTCTTAAGCCGCACCACCATCACATCATTGTCACCGACTTCCAGCATGTTACTGTTCATTCCGGAAAGCACGTCACTGGAGAACGCGGCCTTGAGAATTGCAGGCTGTTGAAATGGTTCTGGCGCAGATTCACGGCTAAACAGTTCAGTTGATTGTACAGTAGCACCAATAACTTTGGCCGCATCTGCCAGCGTGTCGGGGACTTCATAACTGGTATCGGACAACTTTTGCTGTAAGCCATAGAACTCGTTAACAGCTTTATCCATCTTCAACTTGTCAACAATTTTGGATTTTACTTCAGCAAAACTCGCCACTGCGCTCGGCTGAATATCCAACACTTTGATGATGTGGTAACCGTAAGCAGTATGAACAACATCTGAATATGCCCCCTTGTTGAGCGAGAACAGGGTCTTATCAAATTCAGGAGCCATCACCCCAGCTTCAAACCAGCCTAATTCGCCACCTTTTTCGGCGCTCAAGGTATCCTGAGAATCCTGCTTGGCCAATTTAGCAAAATCGGCACCATTCACTAATTGCTTATGAATGTCCTCAGCTTTGGTCTTAGCAGCAGCGTCGTTACCGGTGATCAGAATATGTGCCGCCAAACGTTTCTCAACGGTCTTATATTCGTCTTTATGCTGGTCGTAGTAAGCTTGTGCGTCGGCATCACTGACTTGTTGTTTGTCAGCTAAGGATTTAGCACTCAACTCCACATATTCCAGACTCACCATTTCTGGACGCTGGAACTGATCAGGATTGGCATCATAGAACTTTTTCAGTTCATCATCGGTTACTTTCACTTGGCTCAGGAAAGGATCTGAATCGACTTTCAGCAGCTGAATGTCTCGGGTTTGCGCCTGCAGTTTTGCCAACTCGCTGGCTTCACCCTTCAACACGAATTCACTACCAATCAGCGCATTAATAAGTTGACTACGGGTCATATCCGCCCGCATGGTTTCGCGGAAACTGGTAGGTTTAAAGCCCAATTGCTGCAACAAGGCTAAGTAACGATCATTGTTAAATTGACCATCTACCTGGAAAGCCGGTTCATTGCGAATTGAGGCAATAATCTGTTCGTCGGAAACCCGAAGCCCCAAGTTCTTGGCGGCTTGATCCAGTAAACGCTGCGCAATCAAACGCTGCAACACATTCTGCTTAACATTAGCCAGATAAGCATCATTGCCGGACAACGTATCGAACATATCACCTAACTGCTGTTTCAGACGGTTTTTTTCATTCTGAAATGCCTGTTCCAGTTCGGTTTGAGAAATATCTTCACCGTTTACCGTTGCCACAGCTGATTGTGAAGTACGCCCCAAGTAGCTGCTGACGCCGGCAAATGCAAAGGACAGGATCACCAACACCAAAATGACTTTGGCAATGACACTTTGTGCTCCGTCGCGGATTTTATCTAACATCAGTGGTCTCGCTTATGCGATAAATTCTAAAAAAAAGACGCATCACTGAAGGGATGCGCCTATCTGTAATGATTATTGGAGTGTTTCAAAAGACGCTGTATCACCTTCACCACACTCCGGACGCGACATTATCGCCATCCTTTCAGTCCGTAAAAAGCACCGTATGCCGCAGTGCTATTACAGAAGCCTTACAAGGCCGCTATGGAAATTAATTAACTGCGTCTTTCAGTGCTTTACCTGCTTTGAATGCAGGAATTTTAGCGGCTGCAATTTTGATCTCATCCCCAGTCTGTGGGTTGCGACCAGTACGCTCAGCACGCTCACGTACTTCAAAAGTACCGAAACCAACTAGAGAAATCTTGTCGCCATCTTTCAGACCATCGGTCACAGCAGCGATAAAAGAATCCAGTGCGCGGCCTGCAGCGGCTTTGGAAATGTCAGCACCAGAAGCGATTTTCTCGATTAGTTCAGATTTGTTCATGTCATCCCCTTGAATGTAATTGTATGCACCGCAACCAAGTCCTTCTCTAGAGCGGTCTGCGGAGGCTTTTATAACAAGCTTGATTTGAAAGTTCAAGCCCCGTAGGAAAACCAAAATTATGAAATCGGATACAGCTCAAAGCCAGTCACTCCAAGGGCTTGGAGCAACTGGCTCTCCACGAACCTAGGCTACCACAGCTCTAGGCTTTGTTAACCACCTTTTTTCATTTTTTTTCAAATGGCTGGGCAATTTTTTGCGTCAGTCCAAATTTTTTACAACTTCAAACCCTGCAACGGGTCTTTCAAGTGCTAATTTCAATACTTCATCAATCCAACGCACGGGTTTGATTTCCAAATCAGCGACTACATTGGCCGGAATTTCTTCCAAATCGCGTTCGTTTTCTTTCGGGATCAACACTAACTTGATACCACCACGATGCGCAGCCAATAATTTTTCTTTAAGACCACCAATCGGTAATACTTCGCCACGTAAGGTGATTTCACCGGTCATCGCGACATCGGCACGCACAGGATTACCTGTCAGGCTGGATACCAAGGCAGTACACATCGCGGCACCGGCTGACGGACCATCTTTAGGTGTCGCACCTTCAGGCACATGCACGTGAATATCGCGCTTTTCATAGAAATCCGGATTAATACCTAACTGCTCAGAACGTGCTCTGACTACCGTTAACGCCGCCTGAATGGACTCTTGCATTACATCACCCAACGAGCCGGTATAGGTCAGTTTGCCTTTGCCTGGAACTGAGGTGGCTTCAATGGTCAGCAAGTCACCGCCGACTTCAGTCCATGCCAAGCCCGTGACCTGTCCCACCTGATTATGAGATTCCGCCTTGCCGTAATCGAACCGTTGTACCCCTAAGAAGGACTTGAGGTTATCCTGATCTACAGTCACATGTTGGATGTTCTTGTCGAGCAAAATCTGTTTCACGACTTTACGGCAGATCTTAGAAAGCTCACGTTCTAGCGCACGCACCCCCGCTTCACGAGTGTAATAACGGATAATGCCGACAATGGCACTGTCGTCAACGTTAATCTCATTCGGCTTCAGACCATTACGTTCAATCTGTTTCGGCAACAGATGCTGTTTGGCGATGTTAAGTTTCTCATCTTCAGTGTATCCAGACAGACGAATAACTTCCATACGGTCAAGCAATGGCCCTGGAATATTCATAGAATTAGACGTTGCCACGAACATGACATCGGACAAGTCATAATCCACTTCCAGGTAATGGTCATTGAAAGTGGAGTTCTGTTCTGGGTCCAGTACTTCCAGCAAGGCTGAGGCCGGATCACCGCGCATATCGGAACTCATCTTGTCGATTTCATCGAGCAGGAACAGAGGGTTCTTTACACCAACTTTAGACATCTTCTGAATGATTTTGCCTGGCATAGAACCAATGTAGGTACGACGATGCCCACGGATTTCTGCTTCGTCCCGCACCCCACCTAATGCCACGCGCACATATTTACGGCCCGTTGCTTTGGCAATCGATTGTCCCAGCGAAGTCTTCCCTACCCCTGGCGGTCCAACCAAACACAGGATAGGCCCTTTAAGCTGTTTCACACGGCTCTGTACCGCCAGATACTCTAGAATACGTTCTTTGACCTTTTCCAACCCATAATGGTCGGTATCCAAAACCACTTCGGCTTTGGAGAGGTCACGTTTGATCTTGGACCGCTGTTTCCAGGGCACCGAGGTCATCCAGTCCACGTAACTGCGCACTACCGTAGCTTCAGCTGACATCGGCGACATCATCCGCAGCTTATTCAATTCAGCAGTAGCCTTCTCTTTGGCTTCTTCAGGCATGCCTGCTTCTTCAATCTTACGACTGAGGGTCTCAAATTCGTCATGACCTTCGTCCAGATCGCCGAGTTCTTTCTGAATAGCTTTCATCTGCTCATTCAGATAGTACTCACGCTGGCTTTTTTCCATCTGCTTTTTAACACGCGAACGGATCCGCTTTTCCACCTGAAGCAGGTCGATTTCCGACTCCATGGTAGCCATCAGATATTCCAGCCGCTCGCCAACATTTACCATTTCCAGGACAGCTTGTTTATCCTGTAATTTCAAAGGCATATGCGCTGCCATAGTATCGGCCAGCCGGTCGGCTTCTTCGATACCACTGAGCGAAGTCAGAACTTCTGGCGGGATCTTTTTATTCAGCTTGATATAGCCTTCAAACTGACCAATAGCACTGCGCACCAGGACTTCTTCTTCACGGTCCTCTAGCGGCTGAGACTCCAGATAATGCGCGGTGGCAATAAAGAATTCTTCTTCTTGCACATACTGCTCAATCTTGGCGCGACGACCACCTTCTACCAATACCTTGACAGTACCATCTGGCAGTTTGAGCAACTGCAGAATGGAGGCAACCGTACCCACATCGAAAATATCGTCAGCAGTAGGTTCATCGAGATCGGCGTCACGCTGGGCAACCAGGATAATCTGTTTATCCTGTGCCATTGCCGACTCCAGACAACGGATGGACTTCTCTCGTCCCACGAATAACGGAATTACCATATGGGGATATACCACCACATCTCTTAGTGGCAGCACGGGTAATTCGATTCGCGCTTCACGCTCTATGGTCATAGTTCGATTCCGTTTCAGTTAAATGTATTACTGTGAGTATATTGGGGCTGCTTTATTGCTTTCAATGGCAAATATAAAAAAAGGAGTCACTCGGACTCCTTTATTTTTATGAAGATAAACACGTGCTTATTTAGTGTTCACCAGAGGCGGCTTGAGATTCACTGTTCTCATAAATCAAAATTGGCGCAGATTCGCCTTTGACCACAGATTCGTCCACTACCACTTTCACCACATTTTTCAGCGATGGCAGATCGTACATGGTGTTAAGCAGTATTGCTTCAACAATAGAGCGCAAGCCGCGGGCACCGGTTTTTCTGGTCATCGCTTTCTGAGCGATGGCTTTCAGTGCATCTTCACGGAATTCTAGCTCCACATTTTCCATCTCAAACAAGGCTGAAAACTGCTTGGTGATAGCATTTTTCGGTTCAGACAGAATTTGTACCAGTGCCGCCTCATCCAACTCGGATAAAGTAGCCACAACTGGCAAACGGCCAATAAACTCAGGAATAAGACCGTATTTAACTAAGTCTCCTGGCTCGACATCTAACAAGGTATCACTGATATTTTTCTTATCTGCCTGGCCTTTTACCTGAGCGCCGAAACCAATACCACTACCGATATGAGAACGCTGCTCAATCACTTTTTCCAACCCAGCAAACGCACCACCACAGATAAACAGGATCCGCGAGGTATCGACCTGCAAAAACTCCTGCTGAGGATGCTTGCGTCCGCCTTGTGGCGGTACCGCAGCGACGGTTCCCTCGATGAGTTTCAGCAACGCCTGCTGCACGCCCTCACCAGACACGTCACGGGTAATAGAGGGGTTATCAGACTTGCGGCTAATCTTGTCGATTTCATCAATATAAACAATACCGCGCTGTGCCTTTTCCACATCATAATCGCACTTCTGCAGCAGTTTCTGGATGATATTTTCAACGTCTTCACCGACATAGCCTGCTTCAGTCAATGTCGTGGCGTCAGCCATGGTAAATGGCACATCTAGGAAACGGGCTAACGTTTCTGCCAGTAAGGTTTTACCACTACCGGTAGGCCCGATAAGTAGAATATTACTCTTACCCAATTCGACGCCATCTTTAGGTACTGAATGCTTTAGACGCTTATAGTGGTTGTATACCGCTACCGAGAGCACCTTTTTAGCCTGTTCCTGGCCAATAACATAATCATCCAAGTGTGCCCGCAACTCATGCGGCGTCGGTAACTTGTCATGATCTCTCTTCGGCGAGATATCCTTTATCTCTTCACGGATGATGTCGTTGCATAACTCAACACATTCATCACACACATATACGGAAGGACCGGCAATAAGCTTACGTACTTCATGCTGACTCTTACCGCAAAAAGAGCAGTACAGCAGTTTACCGTTATCACCGTTGCCTTTATTGTCACCCATCACTTTTCCTCATATGCAGTGTCCACCTGTCACACTGCTTTTAGCTACTCTTTGAGCATAGCCCAGCGTGCAGCAAAATTCAGCCTAAAGCTATCAGTCTCGCTTACTTATCACGGAGTCAACCAAGCCATATTCCATCGCTTGAGTCGCACTCATAAAATTATCGCGGTCAGTGTCACGCTCAATCACTTCTAATGGTTGGCCAGTGTGCTCTGACAGGATCTGGTTCAGTTTGTTCTTGATACCCAAAATTTCCTGCGCATGGATAGCAATATCGGATGCCTGCCCCTGGAAACCACCCAGCGGTTGATGGATCATCACCCGCGAATTAGGCAAACAATGGCGTTTATCTTTTGCCCCGCCTGCCAGTAAAAATGCCCCCATACTGGCCGCTTGACCGATACAAACCGTACTGACGTCGGGTTTAATGAACTGCATGGTGTCATAAATTGCCATGCCAGCAGTCACTGAACCGCCAGGAGAATTGATATAAAGAGAGATATCTTTGTCCGGATTTTCAGACTCCAGAAACAGCAACTGCGCGACGATCAGATTAGCCATATGTTCTTCAACCTGACCAACCAGAAAAATCACCCTCTCTTTCAACAAACGAGAGTAAATGTCATAAGAGCGTTCACCTTTGGAGGTTTGTTCCACAACCATAGGAATTAACGCGTTCATAATGGATTCCGGTGCTGTCTGCATTCCTGATATTCCCTGTAAAAAAATGGCCCGCATGAGGGACCTCATACGGGCCATTATAAATGGCTAATGGCTTAACAAGTCAAGCGTAGGTTAGGCTCTACCGGCAGCCTTGTTCATAAAATCTTCAAAAGCGACAGTCTTTTCGGTCACTTTGGCAGATTTTAAAATAACTTCAACAGCTTGTTCTTCCAGCGCCAGGTTACGCATACTCTGCATCAGCTCTTTATTGCTGTTGTAGTATTCGATCACTTCTTTTGGATCTTCGTATGCTGATGCCATAGAAGCGATCTGCGCCTGAACACGCTCATCTTCTGGTTGCAGCTCGTTAGTTTTGATCACTTCACCCAGCAACAAACCAATCTTCACGCGACGCTCAGCCTGTTCTGCAAACAGCTCTGCTGGCAGTTCTGGCATCTTAGCGTTCTGACCACCAAAGCGCTGCAGCGCCTGACGACGCAGTACATCAACTTCACCGTCAACCAGGGCTTTTGGCAACTCGACTTCGTGACCAGCCAGCAAACCGTTCAGAACTTGTTCTTTAACGTTGCTCTTCAGTGCCTGCAGCAGCTCACGTTCCATATTCTTACGGATTTCAGCTTTCAGTGCGTCAACACCACCGTCCTTGATACCGAACAGGCTGGCAAACTCATCGTTCACTTCTGGCAGCTGTGCACCTTTTACAGATTTCACAACGATAGCGAATTTGGCGGCTTTTCCTTTAAGATTTTCAGCGTGATACTCTTCAGGGAAAGTCACATCGATATCAAACTCTTCACCGGCTTTATGACCTGTTACGCCCTCTTCAAAACCAGGGATCATACGGCCACTACCGATCTGCAGTTCAAAGTCTTCTGCTTTGCCACCCTCAAATTCTTCACCGTCGATGCTACCAGTAAAGTTAATGACAACTTTGTCACCATCTTCAGCAGCACGTTCAACGGCGTCATAAGTCGCATGCTGCTTACGCAGAGTTTCGATCATGTTGTCTACATCAGCATCCAGCACTTCTGCTACCGGCTGTTCAACTTCAATAGCGTCCAGCGCCTGCAGTTGAACTTCAGGATACACTTCAAAAGTGGCAGTAAATTCGAAACTCTCCGCTGAAGTAGCACCAGGTACCAATGTAGGTGCGCCAGCAGGATTCAGTTTCTCTGCAATAATAGCTTCAACAAAGTTACGCTGCATCACTTCACCAGTGATGTCCTGGCGAATCGCTTTGCCATAACGTTTTTCAATCACACTTGCAGGGACTTTACCTGGGCGAAAACCGGGGATACGGGCGCGCTTGGCTTCACGTTGCAGACTGTCTTTAACCAGTTTCTCGATCTGCTCGGCAGGAACAGAAATGGTCAGGCGACGCTCCAGGCCTTGGGTTGTTTCAACAGAAACTTGCATTGTTTTACCTCGAAATGTGTCTAACGTCCTTTTAATAGCCGAACTCATTCAGCTATTCAGGTATTCGGCTCTTGATTTTGTATTTGACTGGAATGCCCATCAGAACTGAATTTCGGCTCCGGTCGCACAATGTTCATAGTTATCAAGACGCAGCATTATATCGACGCTTATCTAATGAGTCGAGCCACAATGGTCCGGAAAAGACATAAAAAAAGCGACCTGAGGTCGCTTTTTTTAATGAAATAATGGGGTGACTGATGGGGCTCGAACCCACGACAACCGGAATCACAATCCGGGACTCTACCAACTGAGCTACAGTCACCACTGAAAGTGGTACGCCCGGCAGGATTCGAACCTGCGACCATCCGCTTAGAAGGCGGATGCTCTATCCAACTGAGCTACGGGCGCAGGGTCTGCAGGCCATTGCCTGCATCCTAACCAGGCCAGACAACGCGTTTGCATTATCTAAAATTTGGTCGGTGATAGAGGATTCGAACCTCTGACCCTCTGGTCCCAAACCAGATGCGCTACCGGACTGCGCTAATCACCGAAATCTGTCAGGTTATCGCCGATATTTTTGTCAGCGACTTCCAAGATAATCGCCACTGGGCGGCGTATCTCAAGAACGGAGCGCATCTTAGCGATTCACCCAGGTAGCGTCAATCATTTTTTTGGTCTACCACACTGGCTGCTGTTTTTTAATGCGACACAATGGAAATTCTGTGTTCACGGTCGCGTTTAACCATGACACTAACCTCCCCCGCTGCTAAAATATCGCCGCTCAAATTACTCATCGCGCCATATATAAAGGATACCCTACACCCATGACCGCTCAATTAATTGATGGCAAAGCGATAGCCCAATCCATAAGAAAAGAACTAAAGCAGAAAGTCGCTGATCGCCGTGCCGCAGGTAAACGTCTTCCGGGACTGGCCGTTGTGTTGGTCGGCGAAGATCCCGCTTCACAGGTATATGTGGGGAGTAAACGTAAAGCCTGTGAAGAAGTGGGCTATGTGTCTCGCTCCTATGATATGCCAGAGTCAACCTCCGAGGCAGAATTGCTGGAGTTGATTGACACGCTAAACAATGACAAAAGTATCGATGGCATTCTAGTACAGTTGCCGCTTCCAGTGCAGATTGAAGACGCTAAAGTCATTGAACGTATCCGTCCGGATAAGGACGTGGATGGTTTTCATCCCTACAACGTTGGCCGCTTGGCGCAACGAATTCCGCAATTACGTTCTTGTACACCAATGGGCATCATGACCTTGATTAAATCCACCGGTGTGGACCTGCACGGGATGGATGCAGTCGTTGTTGGAGCATCGAATATCGTGGGTCGTCCCATGACACTTGAACTGCTATTGGCTGGCTGTACCACTACCACTTGTCATCGTTTTACTCACGATTTACAGGATAAAGTCAGCCGCGCGGATTTATTGGTGGTCGCTGTTGGTAAACCCGGTTTCATTCCTGGTGAGTGGATAAAGCCTGGTGCCATTGTGATTGATGTCGGCATTAACCGTTTGGAAGATGGCCATCTGGTGGGTGATGTGCAGTTTGATGTTGCAGCAGAGCATGCCTCATTTATCACGCCAGTTCCAGGGGGCGTAGGGCCCATGACCATTGCCAGTCTGCTAGAAAACACCTTATATGCGGCAGAACGCTATCACGACTGATCAACTGTCGCTGCATTGATGTAAACATAAAGCCAGCAAATTGCTGGCTTTATTATTTATTTAGGAAAGCAATTATTTCTTGCGCCAAGTGGTGCCACTTGCACCATCTTCGAGAATAACCCCCAGCTCATTGAGACGATCCCGTGCTTTATCGGCGGCCGCCCAATCTTTCTCTTTACGGGCACGATTACGCTCGGTGATCAGCGCTTCAATTTCGGCGACTTCTTCATCACTCCCCTGCCCTTGCAGAAAAGCTTCTGGAGACGAACTGAGAATACCCAATACATCAGCAAGCTGCTTCATTGCCACAGCCAACGCAGCAGCGGCCGCCAGATCAGTGGCTTTCAGGCGGTTGATCTCACGCACCATATCAAACAGTACCGAGTATGCTTCTGGCGTATTGAAATCATCGTCCATTGCGGCTTTGAAACGTTCGACGTACTCAGTGGCCGCAGCTGGTGCAACGCTGAGGTCTACATCTTTTAACGCGGTGTACAGACGCTCAAGCGAGGCACGCGCCTGCTTGAGGTTATCCTCAGAGTAGTTGAGCTGGCTGCGGTAATGGCCGGACAACAAAAAATAGCGCACAGTTTCGGCATCATAGTGCGCCAGCACATCGCGAATGGTAAAAAAGTTGCCCAGTGATTTGGACATCTTCTCTTTGTCCACCATCACCATACCGGTGTGCATCCAGTAATTGACATACTTAGTGTCATGGGCACAGCAGGACTGGGCAATTTCATTTTCATGATGGGGGAACATCAAGTCAGAGCCACCGCCGTGAATATCAAAATGAGCGCCCAAATGCTTGCTGTTCATTGCTGAACATTCGATATGCCAGCCAGGACGGCCAGCGCCCCAAGGTGAATCCCAAGTTGGCTCACCGGGTTTGGACATCTTCCACAACACAAAATCCATCGGATTGCGTTTGTTTTCGTCGACTTCGACACGAGCCCCGGCCTGCAACTGGTCCAAGTCCTGACCAGACAAACGACCATACTCAGGGAAGGATTCCACACTGAATAGCACATCCCCATCTGCTGCCACATAGGCATGGCCGCGATCAATCAACTGTTGCACCATGTCGATAATGTCAGCGATATGCAACGTAGCGCGCGGCTCCATATCTGGACGTAACATGTTCAGCGCATCAAAATCAGCGTGCATATCCGCAATCAGCCGCTCAGTGAGCGACTCACAGCTTTCGCCGTTTTCATTAGCGCGCTTAATGATCTTGTCATCCACATCGGTGATGTTACGCAAAAAATTAACGTCATAGCCTGCATAACGCAGATAACGCACTATCATGTCGAAAGAGACAAAAGTCCTACCATGACCAATATGGCACAGGTCGTAAATGGTCACGCCACAGACATACATGCCCACCTTGCCGGGGACAATGGGTTTGAATTCCTCTTTCTGGCGACTCAGACTGTTGTAGATCTTCAACATTGACGTTCTCTTAAACAAAAATAACGAAAAGGGTAAACTAGCCCAAGAGTTTAGCATTGGCACAGGCAGTTGAATACCGCCCTTTAACGCCATTCCCGGATAAGTTAGAATCCGCCCACGAAATTTGTCGAAAGGTAAAATTATGATCACACTGCACACAAATCATGGCGATATCAAATTAGCCCTGAACGAAGAGAAAGCCCCACAGACAGCGGCCAACTTTGCGCAATATGCCAGCGAAGGTTTTTTTGATGGCACCATTTTTCACCGCGTGATTGATGGCTTTATGATCCAGGGTGGTGGTTTCACAGTCGATATGAAACAGAAACCTACAAATGCCCCGATCAAAAATGAAGCCAACAACGGATTGTCTAACAAGACAGGTACCATCGCGATGGCACGTACATCAGATCCTCATTCTGCAACCGCACAGTTCTTCATCAACGTGAATGACAACACTTTCCTGGATTTCAAAAGTGAATCTATGCAAGGTTGGGGTTATTGCGTTTTTGGTGAAGTGGTTGAAGGCATGGATGTCGTCAACAAAATCAAAGACGTCAGCACCGGTAATCGTGGCATGCATCAGGACGTGCCATTGGAAGCCGTTGTCATTGAAAAAGTGACTATCAGCGAATAAGTGCGGATGCATACACTTTTTATCGGCGATCTGCATCTGAGTGCAGATCGCCCAGATATCACACAAGCTTTCATCCGCTTTCTTGATACGCAGCTAGCGGGGACTGAAGCGCTCTATATTTTAGGTGACCTGTTTGAAGTGTGGGTGGGTGATGATCTGGCAGAACCCTTTGCTATAGACATCGCGACACATCTTAAAACGGTTAGTCTTCAGCTACCCATCTATTTCATCCATGGCAATCGCGATTTTTTGTTAAGCCAAGATTACGCCAGGCAAGCCGGTATGAAGCTGCTACCTGAAGTTCAGGTACTATCGTTATATGGTCGGGAATCGGTGGTGCTGCATGGGGATAGCCTGTGTACACTGGATCATGATTATCAACGCTTTCGCCGCTTTCGTAATCGCCCATTCGTGCAATGGTGTTATCGCCATCTGCCACAACAACTGCGCGTGAATATCGCCGCCAAACTGCGTCGCAACAGTCAGCAGCAAAATCAGATCAAACCCGAGCAGATCATGGATGTCACCGCTGATGAAGTGTCCAAGCTATTGGCTCAATCCGGTGCTTCATTGATGATCCACGGACATACTCATCGACCAGCGATCCATGAACTTGGTCATGGGCAGCAACGAGCGGTGGTGGGCGACTGGTATCAGCAAGGCAGTATTCTGAAAGTCAGTCAGGATACCATCGAACTGCAAACGCTGCCGTTCGCTTAATCGGCTAACTAGGCAGGAATGCCACTGTGGAAACGGAACTCCGCATCGCTTGTCATTATCAGATGTGCTTCTGCCGCCACTAATTGCCCTATTCTGTCACTGATATCACCACCAGCAACGGCTCGAGCCAGTGACAGATAATCCTGATAATGGCGCGCTTCTGAACGCAGCAACGAGACATAAAAACGCCCGAGTTCCTCGTCCAGATATGGGGCGAGTTTAGCAAAACGCTCACATGAGCGAGCTTCAATCAGGGCGCCCACAATCAATTTATCAATCAAGGTCTGTGGCTCATGCGTTGTCACCTGCGTTAACAACCCTTTGGCATAGCGCCCTGCTGGAACATTGCTGTAGGGAATATTGCGTGCCTGCATAATTTCCAGCACTTGATCGAAATGATGTAACTCCTCTTTGATTAATCGCACCATTTTGGCAATCAGATCATCACTTTGTGCAAAATCGGCCCGAGGTAACAATGGTTTGTAGCAGACATCAGTTTCCTCGGTGTCGGATACTACCTGAGCCAGTAAATGGCTTTGGCTGTCCGCCCATTGCAATACTGACCGCGCGGAAGGCAGGTCAGCAACATGTTTGTCCAACAGATAAAGCGCCTGTTTTGCGGCTTTCACATCGCTATTGCTAGCTGTTGCCGCTCCAGCAGGAAAAAACCAGCGCTGGAATTCATCTACTGACCACTTATCAAAGCGAAACAGAAAGAACTCGTAAGGTTTCAACATATTCACTACAGCGTCTTGTGATGACACTGCGTATTTTCGCAGTAATTTACCTGCGGTCGCGGCCGCTTTCCATTCGCAATTACAATGATCAATCAATAGCGCAGCCAGATTTTCTGGTTTACGTGCCTCGGTAATCCAGCCATCAGGCGTTTCACAGCCTAAGAAGTCCTTAATAGGTGCAAGCAATTGGGAATACATAAAAGCATCTGCAAGATTTAGTCTATAAAAATTCTCGCGTTTAGAAACAGGTACGTCAACCTTTACTAATAGAGATAGCAAATCTATATTAATAATGTTATTAGAATTTCGACCAAAAAATAATCAATAATATTCCCAATAGATTGATAGTGTGGCGTTAACCTCAATTATTTTTATATTACAAAGCAAATCCCCATAGATACCGCAAAGAGATGCACAATTCACCCATTGGCTTTGTTAATCTTAATTTTTTACTAAAATATAACTTCCTAACTTGTAGTAATGCACCTCCAACACTCTGCATCTTGCAGTTAAGAAGTTAATTACCACTTTGGCAATAATCAATAGTTAAAGTCCTCAGAACATAAAAAAATCAATTTGAATAACTCAAATATTTTTCATCATTATAACTTTTTGATTTCTCATGACTCATTTAAAAATAATGCCAGTCGTATTAAAAAGAGAACAATCACAAAGAATAACATACTGTAATTATTTGATTAATTAACTAATAACTGAATTTTATGGTATATTTTCCGCTATAATGCACAGTTACTAAAGTAAGATTAATTTCTCCCTTCATAGAAATATATTTTTTCAATTTTTTATAAATTGCAATAAATATAACAATTAAAGAATAAAAAATTAACAATATGTTAATTTTTTATTCTTTTTCGCACTACATATTTACTTAATATGTTAAACATATGCATAACTAATCACTAAAAATAACTGCTTACTTCAAAGTTAATATCCTGTCAACATTACGCCATAAGCCATATTTTAAATACAACAATCAAATGTAACAGTTACATTGCGATTTTAACTCTTAATGATATATTCGTCCCTGAATGTAAATAAATGTACAGTTACTTAACTAACTGTAAACTTAATAAATTCAACAAATAAATAACAATGCAAGAAGGGAGATATATGCCGACAAAAACCAGATTGGCAGAATGGATTGCCATATCGCTGTTTAGCAGCGCTACAATATCTATATCAGCTCAGGCTGCCGAAAACGATAAGAAAGATGCCGATTCACAAAAGTATGAACATATTGAAGTAACCGGTTCCCACATTGTCAGAGAAAGCGCGTATGCACCAACGCCTGTTACGGTAGTCACTGGCGAAGAGCTGTTAGGTACTGGTGTGACTAACATAGGCGAGGCACTGAATCAGCTACCCGCCCTCGGAAGTACATATTCCTTAGCAAACTCTGGTGGTAGTTCTATTGGTACTGCAGGTTTGAACATTTTAGACTTGCGTAATCTGGGAACGTCCAGAACACTGGTGCTGGTAAATGGCAAACGCCATGTATCCAGTGAAGCTGGCACAGCAGCTGTGGACGTTAACACTATCCCAAGTGCTTGGGTCGATAAGGTTGAAATTATTACCGGTGGAGCATCAGCCATTTATGGTGCAGATGCGGTTACTGGCGTAGTAAACTTCATCCTGAAAAAGAACATTACCGGACTGGACTTCAATGCTTCTATAGGTACCGCTGATGACAGCGGTTTCAGCAAGAAGAGAGCATCTTTCTCCTATGGTACTGATATCGATAATGGCCGGGGTAATGTTGCGTTCTCTGCTGAATATTCAGGTCAGAATAACCTGTGGGCCATGGACCGTGATCAGACCAGTATTGCTTATGCCTCTATGGCCAACAAAACGCCTGGACGGGTTGACGATAACAATCCCAACAATCCTGACAAAATCTATACTGCTAATTCCGGCTACTATGCCATTGGCAATGATGGGCGCTTTTACCTAAATGGCTGGAAAAAATTTAATTCAGACGGCAGCATTAGCGATGTAAATCTAGGTAGTAATGTTTACAACTACTACTGTACTGATTGTGACTCCATTAACCTGAATCAGTTCAATGAGCTACAGCCAGAATTCAAACGCTATAACTTTAATTTCAAAGGCAACTATGACATCACAGACAACGATTCAGTGTACTTTGAAGCTAAGTATGTGCGTAGTGATGCCACGAATAACTTCCAGCCTGCTTTCTTCTTCTTTAATCCGATCAACACCGTATCAATAGATAACGCTTTTATGGATCCTGAGCTGCGTCAAATGATGCAGGATGCAGGAAAAACATCGCTAACAATCAACCGTTTCATGACAGATACAGGTCTACGTGTTGAAAACGATACACGTGAGACGCAACGTTATGTGTTGGGTATGGAAGGTACTATTGCCACTGAATGGAATTATGATGTTTACGCTGTTTACGGTCAGACAGATCTGAAACGTGAGAACGAAAACAATCTAATATATGACAACTATGTCAACGCTCTGGATGCGGTAAAAGACAATAACGGTAACATCGTTTGTCGCAGTGCGGCCGCTCAGGCTGATGGTTGCGTTCCTATCAATATTTTCGGTGATGGGGCGCCTAGCCAAGCAGCAATTGATTACATCAACGTTAATCTAACAGGAACATCCGTCATCAAGCAGACGGTTATTGGTGGCAACATCACTAACTCTGGCTTATATGAACTACCAGCTGGATTTGTTGGTTTTTCCACTGGCGTTGAATATCGTGAGGAGAAAAGTGCCATTCACGAACCTGATTACCCAAAAGAAACATTCTTTAACTCTTTAGGTGAAGATCATGGTTCGTTCAACGTGAAAGAAGTTTATGCTGAACTTTCTATTCCATTGCTGGCCGATTTGCCATTAATTCGTCAACTGGATTTAGATTTGGCTGCTCGCTACGCCGACTATAGTTCAATCGGCTCTGCAACTACTTGGAAGACTGGTCTGAACTGGGAAATCACTGACGAATTGCGCATGAGGGGCACCTACTCCAGAGCTATTCGTGCTCCTAATATCAGCGAACTTTATGGCGCGGCTAGCGAAACCTATTTCAGCGTCGATGATTCTTGTAAACTCGACAACCTAAATAACCTAGCTGACTCTAGTACACGCCGTAAAAACTGTTCTGCACTCGGGATTCCCAGCGACTTCAATTCCAATTACGACGCAGCGTCTATCCAAGGTGAGCAGAGTGGTAATCATGATTTGGATCCAGAGAAGTCTACCAGTTATACGCTGGGCGCGGTGTTCCAACCTGCAGCAATATCTGGCTTATCATTCTCAGTTGATTACTGGAACATTAAAATTGATGACGCTATCAGCAGCATCAGTGCTCAAGACATTATTAACAAATGCCTTGACTCAGAAAATGGTGTTAACAACCAGTATTGCGCTCTGATCACACGAGATCCAGACACTCATGAAATAACACTGATCCAGCGTCACTCTCTAAACTTGGCAAAACTGGAAGCCGCAGGAGTGGACTTTGACCTAGGATATGACATAGATCTGGGGAAAGGCACTTTGTCTTCCAGCCTGGTTGCAACTAAGCTGATTCGAAATCGCAGTTATGACTTCCAGGACGATCCTAGCAGTTATCAGGATTATGCAGGGACTTCTGGTACACCTGAATGGCAGGCAAATGTTGATCTTAAATATACATTGGACAACTGGCAGGCAAAATGGCGTACTCGTTACATCGATAGTGTTGACCTATATACTCAGCAGGAATTGGAGCTTAACGCAAACCCCAATAGCCTGATGGATTTTGGTTCATATTTCATCAGCGATATGTCTGTAGGCTACCAGTTTGATAATGGCTTGGGACTAAAAATAGGTATCGACAACCTATTTGATAGAGCTCTGCCGTTTGGCACGATCGGAACAGGGACAGGCTCCGCGATGTACGATAACGTTGGACGTTACTACTACACTACAATAAGTTTCAAACTCTAATCTACAACCTTAACATACGAGACGGTGGCATCTAGCCACCGTTTTTTTTTACCGAATATAATTCCAAAACCCCAGCTGCGATGAGCCACAGTTAACCGAAGCAGCCAGTCGGCGATTTGCGCATTGTCATCACTGAGTTTTGCCTGATAGCGGTAATAGGTTTCACTCAGCCCAAATAGACGACATGCGAACTTGATGGTAATGGAATGGTGCTGCACCGCCTTTTTTCGATCGCCTCTTTGAGAATTTCGGCTTTGAGCCGTTCCTCAGCATATTATTATCCCCTTGGGGGACATCTTTTTGAGCCGGGCATTTTCCGTTTCTAGCTCTTTAAGCCGAGCCATCATGGAAGCATCCATGCCGCCAAATTTGGCGCGCCATTTGTAGAAGCTAGCCGAACTCATACCATGCTCATGGCAAAGCGCTGGCACAGGAGCACCGGCTTCGGCTTGTTTTAAGATCATCAGGATTGGCTATCGCTAAACTTTGAGGTTTTCATGCAGAATCTCCTACGTTTATGTTACGAGAAAATTCTACTTTTGACGCCGGTTAATTTACGGGATGATTACCGGATTATCAGAAAAATTTTTGCGGAATATCGATAATAAACCCTCCATGATTAGAGGGTTTATTCAAGGGCCAATTCACAAACGTTACACTAATCCAACAATGCTTCTTCATCGGATTTCACGGGCAAGGATTCAATCACGTCATCCTGGATTTGATAGTAAGCATCCTGATATTCATGTACGTCCATAAAATCTCCGATGTTATCTGGAATTTGCGAGTTAACCATCATTGCAGTCACTCCGCTGTCGCAAGCCATGGTAGCAACTATGCATCAGGCACGATGTCATTACACGCTGGCAACAACATTATACGTTGGCATCTCAAAAATTACAGTTTTGTTTCATTTTTGACTAACAAAAAAACATAGTTAACGGTCTTTATAATGATTATTTTGTATTTAATGAAAGTAGTTACGTAATATTTTCACCCATTATAAGAATAGAAAGATCTGATGCCCTGCGTTTTAAAAGCAATTTATTCCATATCTACGATGGTAATTCTGCTATTGCTTATATAAAGGTGCATTTCTATCTCTGGAGATCTTGCTATGAATCATCTTTTAGATATGGAGGCTCGTACTTTAGCGGGGCTGTTTGGGAACGGCGATATTCTGGGCATGAGAATGTTTATGGAGCGTATCCATTTACCATTAGATGTACAGGATCGTCTTATTTTTCAATTCTCTGCCATGACTCATGCCGATGCTGCCAGCATCGCATCACTATTGGAAAGTGACAGTCAAAGCATAGTGCCCGATAACCTGCGTTATTAAACCGGTTCACCATCATAGCGGTAAACAAATACTTTCAGCGCTCTTTCAGGGTCTTTATCAGCAAATACCGGCGGATTATCCAACTGATGCAACAGTGTTAGTTGTGGTACCGCCGCTAAGACCTGTGCTTTCAAAAAAGCCCGGTCCAGTTCCGGTGCATTGAGACATAGCAACACCTGTGCGCCAGGCGTCAGAAGTTCCGGTAAGTGTCGTAATAATCGCAAGTAATCTTTGGTAGCGACAAAGCTGCCCCGTTGGTTACTTGGCGGATCAGCAATCAACATGTCAAAGGGCCCAAGCTTTTTTAACTTGCCCCAAGAACTAAAAATGTCATGACCGAGAAACCGCGCGCCTGCTGCAAAGCCATTCAGCAGATGATTCTGCTTGCCTATTGCTAAAGCACCTTTGCTCATATCCATGTTGACCACTTCATCTGCACCACCCGCCAGCGCCGCGACCGAAAAACCACAGGTATACGCAAAAAGATTTAATACCTTACACTGTGCCGCATGAGCTTTTACCCACGCACGACCATTGACCATGTCCAAAAACAACCCATGATTTTGCCCCCTTAATAAGTGCACCTGAAAACGACAGCCATTTTCCGTGACAATATGGGGTTCTGGCACTTCACCACAGAGTATACGAGTATCACTTTGGTAACCGGCACGATATTGGTAAACAAGATTACAGGGACGCTTTAATTCCGCCATACGTTGGCATAATGCCTGCTGCAGTGCGGTAATTTCTTCGTCAGTGAGTGACGTAAAAGAAGTCAATAATAATACTGGTGCAAACCAGTCCAAATTAAGGTGCTCACAGCCCGGAAATAAACCGCCTCGGCCATGAAATACACGCGTAGCATCCTCAGGTAAATTCAACGCTTTGATGGCATCCAATAACAACTGCATATTAACCTGATATCCTTTTATTCTTTGTCTGGTTCGGTAGTCGGTTGCTGATTATCAGCGGCAAATGCGCTGGCATCATCGGCTAACAAAACAGCTAATTTACGGCTGCCATCGCCGGATTCCAGCGCAATTTTAACAATCATGGTAAGAGGTACTGACAACAACATTCCAACAGAACCCAGCAACCAGCCCCAGAATATCAAGGACAGGAATACCACTAATGTTGACAGGCCCAGTCCTCGCCCCATAAACCGAGGTTCCACAAAATTGCCCATCACCATGTTTACGCCCAGATAAAGCAGCACCACACCTCCGGCTCCGGTTGGCCCTAGTTGGACAAATGCCAATAGCACTGGAGGTAACGCCGCAATAATGGAACCGATGTTAGGGATATAATTGAACAGGAAAGCTACGACCGCCCACAGCAAAGGGTAATCCACGCCCATCATCCACAAACCAATACCGACAATAGCGCCCGTTGCCAAGCTGACTAAGGTTTTGATCACCATATACTGGTTAACCGAATGCAGAAAGCGGTCAATCTGCGACAAACGCATATCCGGATCGTCCAATGCCATATGCAATTTACGCGGCAATGACTCAGCTTCAAACAACATAAAAACTATGGTCAAAATAATCAACAACAGGTTGGCCATGACGTTTCCAACGCTGGACAATGTATTAGTAGTGAGTGATAGCGCCATACCCGGATCAAAATAGGCTAAGACTTTCTCTTTGGAAATCTGGATATTAAATTCGCGCAATTTATCCAATATCCAAGAAAACTGATCGACCAGTTGCGCGCGATAAATCGGTAGATGCTTAGAAAATTCATTGATTGAGCCACCCACGACCGATGCCAGCCATAACCCTGCCAGTACAATCAGTGCCATCAGCGCCAGCACGGCTAACCAGCGGGGCACACGATAGCGCGTCATTGCAGCAATTGCCGGGGTACAAATTACCGCAATAAATGCCGACAAGACAAAGGGGACAACAATAGTTCCAGCGGCCTTTATCCCCGCCAGAACCACGACTAAACAGGCCATTAAAGCAAAGGTACGCAGCGTCATGGACGGATTGTAAGGCTGCAGCATCGCTAAATTCCTTCTTGTTATCAGATAAAGTTGCTAATCTTCCAGATAAAACTGCAAATCAAACAATAAGTAATCACATGATGAACCCGGAATTGGCTATTATACGCATTAAAAATCTCAGATTGCGCACTTTTATCGGTATTAAGGATGAAGAGATCAACAACCGTCAGGATGTGATTATCAATGTAACCATCCATTATGTTGCCGATAAAGCACGTAAAACTGATGATATGGAACATGCACTCAACTATCGAACTATCACTAAAGCCATCATTTCCCTGGTGGAAGATAATCGCTTCTCGCTATTAGAGCACCTCACCGGCAAAATTCTAGAAATTGCCAGTGAACATCCATGGGTGGAGTACGCCACGGTGGAAGTCGATAAACCTCATGCGTTACGCTTTGCCGATTCTGTTTCTTTACAATTGAGTTGGCAGCGGCAGGATTGATTTTATAGCAGTTTTTTTGCTCAATCCTATAATCAGCATAGAGGGATTGGTCTGGAGATAAGGCATGAAGATACTGATTACTGGCGCTACAGGTCTGGTTGGTACTGCATTGGTCGCCAACCTGGAAACTGAACATCAATTGGTGATTGTCAGTCGCAATCCATTAGTGGCCAGACAAAAACTGGGCATTCACCACGAATATCTTCCTTCTTTAGACGGCCTCACTGATCTTAATGGTATTGATGCAGTCATTAATTTGGCCGGGGAACCCATCGTAGGTAAACGCTGGAGCGAAATGCAAAAACAGGTGATTTGCCGCAGTCGGTGGGATATCACCTCAAGACTCGCTAGTTTAATTAAAGCCTCTACTACGCCCCCCAGTTGTTTTATCAGCGGCTCCGCAATCGGTTATTATGGTGGTCAGGATGAAACACTACTGGATGAAGACGCAACACCGGTAGAAGAGTTCAGCCACTACATTTGTGCGGAATGGGAGCGCCGCGCGTTGATCGCGCAATCCAGTAATACTCGGGTCTGCATTATTCGCACTGGGGTCGTGCTTGCGGCTAACGGCGGCGCACTGGCTAAAATGTTACCCGCATTCCGATTGGGGTTAGGTGGACCCATTGCGAATGGTCGCCAAGGGATGAGTTGGATCCATCTGTCTGATCTGGTGGAATTGATCCTGTTTTTACTGAGCCATAAACAGGCTCATGGAATATACAATGCCACCGCGCCCTATCCCGTCAGTAATGCGGAGTTTGCTCGCAGTCTGGGCAAAGTCCTGCAACGCCCGGCCATACTGCCAGCCCCTGCATTTATGTTGAAATTGCTGTTTGGTGAGATGGCTGAACTACTGATCGAAGGCCAGTATGTGATCCCGAGTAAAGCGATGAACGAAGGTTTTCGTTTTCAGTTTCCAACGCTGGAGCAGGCTCTGGCAGATCTGTTTTGATAATGGGGGTGGCGGTTTAAACCCTACAAAGGTTGCAGTTTGGCGTCCAACAACCCGATCAATAACAGTTCACCCTCAGGCGAGAGACGAAACTCACCGAAACGAGCAGCGCTGAAATGTTTTGCTTGCCCTTCCTCAAAAAACCAGGCATTGCTGGCAATACGCACCCTTCCCTTACGAACTTTAAATGGGATGAGCCGCTGCTGCCCGGTCATATTGCTCTCAATATTCGTCAACCGATAACCTTGGTAACTCGCGGGGCCGTGTGATTGTAAGGTAACCAACAGCCATCCCTGCAAGTTACTTTGCCAGATACCGTTTTCCCGCAGTGCCTGGCGTAATTGTCGAGCTACAGTAAAATCCAACGCCATATAATCACCTTGCATCAATGACCTGGGGTCCACGGGTGCAAGTTCCAGTACTAGTCGTTCGCCATGACGCCATAATTGTTCTTTGTGCCATACCGCACTATTGACCAACAATAGACTCAAAAGGCCAAGCACTAGCGCGATTAATGCCACTTTATAAGTTGGGCGATAGACTTCATTCATGTGTCGCCTCCCCTGCATCATGCGACGACTGAGTTTGATGCTTAACAAACCAAAGCGTTAACAACAAGGTTAAGCCTAAGCCAAGCAACAACCAGGATTTGGTAAACAGGGTGTATTCCAATGAATAGTAAAACCAACTACCAAAGCCCAACATCGAAACCACACCGACGACAATGAGCAGCCATTCAGCCGTCGCGAATCCCAACACGATTATGCTAAATGCGGCGATTAAACCGCGGATCCAAATCAGCCATCCGACGAACAGGATAAGTAAGATCAGGGTTATCAGCCGCTGTTTATACGTTGCCGGTCGCCAGTGACAGAAGAAAGACAACGAGGCCACCAGGATCAATAGATCTAACATCACCGGCCAGAAACTCAAAAGTGACCACTGGTGTTGATGGAATAAACTACTGGCGCTTTTTAGTACAGGCTCCTGTATCCAGGGAAGCAACATCGCGCAGGCAAATGCCAATGGCCGCAACAAATCTCTACCGCGTCCGAAATGAGGCTCGCGAAACCATAGCCAGAAGCTGCTGAGCATCAACAGCGGCGATATAGCGACGCCTAATCCTTGTTCCAGTAGCCACAGCGACATGGCAGCCAACATCACCAATGCTGAACAAAAACGGATACTAAACAAAGGCAATGTGAGCCAATGCAACAGCCCGAGAAACAATAACAGCAGGTACACATCAGCACTGCTAAGGTGTAAGCGCTCAGACAAACCAATAGCAAGTCCACTTAAAGAGGCCGTCGCAAAACAAAACCCCAATTGCGAAACAAACAGCCCACTCGCGTGACTTTTTTGCTGGAAGACAATAAATGCTGCCATTCCAAAGCAAATCAGCGCACTAATGATGAAACCATCAATTTCAGGGAGTGGAAGAAATAGTACCAAACTCCCCAAAAAGCCCAGCATAAAACCACCGGCAATCCATGCGGCTAATGCTTGTAATACCACCAGATACCAAGGTACTGGCGCGTTATCAGGCATTAGTCCTTGCACTAAGCGTTGTGCTGCCAGTTGTTGCCAAAGTATCTGAGCACTCATGGCTGCTCCTCAAAACGACGCTGCAACTTCAGTAACCACAAGCTCACCGCGACAGACATTCCCACGGAAGATGCAGACATCAACAAATAGCCGTACGTTTCTAACTGCGACGAATTGAGCCAACGCAGCAGCCACATTTGGGAATACACGATCTGAGCAAACATCAGCAAAGCTAGCCCATACAAACAGTTGCGATTCCAATAAGTTACCAATAACACCACAGATATCAGCCACCAAAAGCTCTGTGACCATGACCAGAGAAAATGGCGATTCCCTTGTTCTAGAAGAAAATTACCCGTAAAAATGGCATCAGCGATAACAATCAACATAAAGACCCACATTGCTAAGCCAGCCAATGCTTCGGAGAACTTAGCCCCAGCCCAACAAACAGGCTTTCGCCGATTGAGAAACAATAATGTCAGATGCAACACGAGGTTCAGTAATACCTGCCACCATAATAGGCAGCTGAAGGTTTCATCGGGGAACCATTGTTGAAATAGCGGCCAATCATTAACTTGAAACCACAAAAATAGGGAAAGGTTCAGTAGTAATGCCAATAGTCCAATATGCCAGTCACTACGACCTAACCAAATCCAAGGTAACGACAATACCGACCAAGCTGCAAAGAGTTGCCAGTCATCGGCACCTTGCTGATACGCCTGTCCGATGTAGGCTAACACCCCGCCCGTAGCTATGGCGGTCAGTAAACTACTCCAGCTGACAGCATGTTTAACTGCAGGATGATGAGAGACATATTTAAGCAAAGCCAGTGGCACAATCATTAGCACCAGCCAGATGGCCTCAAGCAGGGCTAACTTACTGAGACGCGTCAAATAATGCCAGTTATAAGCAATGAAGCAGATGAGTGATGAACCGAAACACAGCACACTACTGCCAAGCAACAATTGGTTAAGGAAGCGCAGCCACTGCGCAAATGAAGCATGGGTCACGCTCTCCAGCGCTTGTGGCATTGTTTCATCAGTGATCGCTCGCTGCGCATACCAATGATATAGCAGCGATTTGTGCCTCATCCTCGAATCCATTGCCCATCACCATTTTGCGGTTTCTGCCATTAGTAGTGTGAGCAAATTTTAAGCAAAATCAAGCGGTAAAATATAACTAGCGCGGCATGATCACAGCAATGAGAATTTCAGTGGCTCGTGGCAGAAATTCAGTAAAACAAAGCCCGCATCAAGCGGGCCATTACCTTCACATTTTTGCCATCACCCAGTAATCTAACCGTTTTTGTGGATCGTTAAGGATGTCTTGGCACTTATCCTTATAACGCTGCATCAGCGCGCCCATGCCCTTACCACCGGTTGACTGCATCATCTCTTCAGTGGCCTTGGTAATCGCTTGCTGCGCCGCATCTTCTGACTCATATTTTGCTGCCAGTTGTTCTGCTTCTTTAGCATTGTTCTTCAACCGCTCACCGACCGCGGCCATCTGTGGTGCATTCATCGCAGCCACCATCTGTGAGCCCAACTGATAATACGCGGCACACTGATGTAATTCTGAAGTAAATGCCTGTTCCGCTTCGCCGGCCAAAGCAGATGAACTCACGCCGATGGCCATCGCTGCCCAAACGAGTTGTTTGACTATCATCCTGATCTTCCTTTTTTGTTGAATGAATAAAAACTACTTTAGTCAAAAATGAATTTCAAGTTGATTACGATCACAAAATTCCCGGTCCTTAACCGGGAATCCAGGTAATCGTTGAGGTAAACGGCTATAGCGCGGAATTACGGCTGTTTATGATGTGCCAGCATAATTTTCAGATGCTGTTTAATCTCTGGCCATTCGCTATCAATAATGGAGTACACCACGGTATCACGCACAGTGCCATCTTTAAGCAGGCGGTGGTTACGCAAAATGCCATCCTGTTTAGCCCCAAGACGAGCAATGGCCTGGCGACTCGCCTCATTATGGAAGTGGGTACGGAACTCAACAGCGATAACATCAAGCGTTTCAAATGCATAGGTCAACAATAGTAATTTCGTCTCGGTATTCACAGCAGTACGCTGCACACTTTTGCTGTACCAGGTGTAACCAATTTCAATATGACGATTAGGTTGATCCCAATTACACAACCGGGTACATCCGACAATAGTACCGGTTTCTCGACACCGCACGGCAAAAGCCAGGGCCTCGCCACGTTGTTCAGACTCCTGCGCCGTCTGAATATACGCTTTCATTTCATCAGGATGGGGAACACTGGTATACCATAGATTCCACAGCTCACCATCTGCCACAGCCAAAGACAGTGCTGGCAGGTGATCCATACTCAGCGGTTCAAGAATGACATACTCTCCGGATAAATAACCTTCCTGTCCCACAATGCTTCTCCTTCTCGCCTAGTCTTTCTTGGTGGTCAGGCCGACACTCACAATAGTGCCGCAGACCTTTTATTAACAGACTAGCACGAATTCCGTAGGAATGGACAAGCTAATGCAATACAAATTCAGAGACTTATGGTCATCAAAAGCCGTAATGGCTGTTACTGACACGAAACCAGCCGGCGATGCTACCGCGACCACGCCGTGTGGGGAGCACTTCATGAGGAAAACGTTCACTGAGGAAGATCACTAAGGTGCCAGCTTCTGGGGTAATCTGCTGTAACAATTGATCCTGATCATCAAAAAGCTGCAGTTCTCCCCCTTCATCACTTTGCCAGTTTTCGTTAAGAAACAATACAGTGGTAAGAATACGATTGCGGCTTCCGGGTAAAGCATCAACATGTTTGCGGTAAAATGCTCCCGGACGATACCAGGCATAATGACTTTCATAATCAAACAATCCCATGAAAAGTCGGCGATTGAGCCCGATACGCAATTGATCCATCAAACTCAACCACTGCTGATCAGGCTGATTATCCGCCGTTAACCAACGAATACGATCGCTGCGAACCGTCTGATTAAGTTGTTGTTGTCCTCCGCGACCAATCGCCGCATCACGAAAATTCGGACCTTGTTGTTCGGCAAGACTTTGGCGTAATAAACCGATAAGCATTGGCGCAACAATCTGAGGTAAAACGATATAACCAGCATCTTGCAAGGCATCCGCTACCAGGTCAAAAAATGCCTCACCGCTCATATCGGTCATAGTCATGCTCCAGCGTATTAAGTACGCACCAAAGGGAGCATGAAGCTAATCTGAACACTTCAAATTAGCAATAATTTACAGTTTTAAATCAAATAGTTACTCATCAAATTATTTGATGTGTAATGAAATAACCAACCGAATAATAAACATACATATCCATCAGCTCTATAGAAATGGGTTATTGAAGAAGACACCTAATGCAGGACTTATTTGAGTAATAACTAATGCCGAATAACAAAATGCCGGCACTTGGCCGGCATCAAACTTAATTCAGTATTTATTACAGGTAACGGGCAAAGGCACTGCCATCCTTTTGTGGTTTCAAAGGCATATCGATCGCTGGCGTCCCCAGGTACAGGAAACCGACGATTTGATCTGTGACCTCTAACCCCAATGCTGTATTAACGGTTTCATCAAACGCAAAATTGCCGGTGCGCCAGATGCCACCCAACCCTTGAGCAAATGCGGCCTGCTGCATCGCCATCACCGCACATCCGGCCGCTAATTGCTGTTCCAGCTCCGGTACCTTTTTGATATCACTGCGGGTTTTGGCTACCACAGTAATAACCATAGGTGCCCGCAAGGGCATATTTCCCGCCTTGGCAATGAAGTCATCGTCTTCACCCGCCTCAGTCGCAGCGGCGACAAAAACGTCGGCCAGACGGTTCAATCCCTCACCGGTCGCAATGATAAATTCCCAAGGTGTCAGACCACCATGATCCGGCACTCGGGCGGCAGCATCCAAAATGACTTTCAGTTGCGCTTCACTTGGCGCTGGCGCAATCAACCGCGGACAGGATTGACGTGTCAAAAGAAGAGTTAAAGCATCCAAAATTAAGTCCTTTAAAACAAAACGCTCTGTGAGCCTAGCATAACAAATTCGCCGCTAATGAAAATGGTTCAACGAATCAACTGCCAACAACTCATCCAGTTACGCCACTAAGATCATCCAAATCACTGATCAGCTCGTCCAGCTTGCGCTGAATATGTTGTCTTTGCTTGGCAGTCATCTCCTTGGCAACTTGTACCAACATCTGTCCCAAACGTTTGCTGTTGGCATTGAGTTGTTGCTGAAACGCTGGTGAACGCAACTGTTCTGGAGTTGTCAGCAGAGATTTCAAACGTGTCCTTAACTGAGATTGGTCATGGCGGTTATCCAGCGTGTCAACAAACTGTGCATACCACTCATCACGGTAATCCAGCCATAACCTTATTACTTGTAATCGTTGCTGATTGTAACTGTGTACCAATTGCTGTTGTGGAACGGTCAAGCGTCCAATCCAGTCTTCTAGCGTGTCCTGTAACCGTTCGTCGGCATCGCCAATAAGTTGTTCTGGTGTTTTATGCTGATAGCGCTTGTGTAGCTTTTGTTGGTCTTTGCTGAGCTGTTGCTTAATTTGCGCGACTTGCTGCGCATCGAACGAGGCCACCAGCGGGACAATATCGTCGAACGTCTTGGAAAATATTCGCAACCAATGTTGGCGAGCCTGATCGGTAAAATTCGAAAGAAATTCGGGTGTTAGCGTTCCCTGTTGCAGCGCCGTGCGTAGCGATTTCAGATCTGCACTGTATCTTGGTAACTCCTGTTTGCGATGCCATACCAGAAAGGACTGCAGCGCTTTGTCAAACTGCCGCTCCTGGGCATCATTTAACGTGACGTAATCATCCAGCCGCCACTCAATTGCCCAGTCGAGGAAGTGATATGTCATTTTGGTGGAACAGGCGGTTAACGTCAGCACCGTTCCCAGTAACAACCATAGTCGTCTCATCCGTCGGCATGTCCTTGATAACGGTCGGCGCCGCTGGCCGGGATAGAGTTCACTCTCCTATAAGTTGTCGGTAGTTGTCAAACCAGCCGAAATACTCACGGCCATCGCGGCATTGACCATCGGCCATTTGTAATGCCCAGGCACAGGAATACAACCAGAAGATATCCATTGCCGCCGGTAGCGCCTGCTGACTACCGATGGTCAAACAAGGATGATCTGAAAGATATTCGCCCATTAACCACTGGCGCGCATCTGGAGCTAACTGATGACAAGCGATAACACCAGCAAGCTCAAACAGTGGATGTGAGCTACAACAATACTCAAAATCAATACAAAACAATTGGTTATTATGCAATAACAGGTTATGAGCACTAAGATCGCGATGACAAAATTGATGTGAGACTAAGCAGGCATCCAGAAGGTCAAACCGACGGGACAGTGACAACTGCTGCAGCCACTGAAGTCGTTGCAGCCACTGTTGCGCAGCCCAGGTCCCCGCCCCGGCATAATTGCCAGTTGCGGCCATTTGTTGTAAGCGGCTTAAGTAAATTTCCCATTGCTGCCTCAAACTGATATCCAACATTGGCTTTGGCAACTGTTGGAGTCCCTGCATTAACCTTAACAGCTGTTTGGCCGGATATAATGAAGTTGGGTCTGGGGTAGGAACATCGGGATCCAGATTAAGTGCACTCCCCGGTAATTTATGTGGTACCTGTGCCGCAAGTTGCCGCCAAGGCACATAATCACGACCAAGCCCCGTCGCTGACTCTGATAACCAATCACTGAGGTAAAAGTGTTTTTCAGGATCGACCCAGTAGAGTTTGGGTGCCAACCCGGCACATTCGGCTAATTGCCAACAGTCAATCTCGTTGTTTCGATCGCAGATCTGGTCGGTAACGGGTGAATTGAGTCTGAGTAACAGCGATTTATGCTCAAATACCAGCCGAAAACTGCGATTACTCAAACCCAACGGCTGCGACTCGATGAGCTGCGGCTCAGGTAAAGACAAAGTCCGCAATGCCGCAGAAATAGGCTCAAAGAGTTTGCCGCTAATCTCGTGCAACTTCATCAATGATTTTCCAGCAATGGACGCTGCTCACGCCAATTCGCCCGCCACATAAAATAGCCCGCCACGGCCAGTACCACGTACAGCACAAACAACAACGAGGTCAGCATCAATCCTTTGCTGACATAGAGGTAGATGGAAACGGAATCAATCACCACCCAATAAAGCCAGTTTTCCAGCACTTTTTGGGCAACTAACCATGTGGCCATCACCGCAAAACAGGTGGTGGCAGAATCCAGGTAAGGAAATGAGGCGTGGGTATGATTTGCCATAAACCATCCCACCGGGAGTGATAATAATGCCGTGCAGACAATCAATAGCAGATGTCGTGGCCACGACCAGGTGCAAACGGCAAGCTCCTGCTGCTCATCACCGCCGCGACGCCACATCCAGTAGCCATAAAGCGCCATCACCATGTAATACACATTCAGAATCGACTCCATCAGCAGTGACACTTTCCAGAACAGTACAGTGTAGATAGCCGTACTCGCCAGTGCAGCGCCCCAACACCAGGCGTTAGCTTTCATTGCCAACAGCAGATAGGCCAATGCCAGCAACACCGCCAGCCCTTCCCACAGATTCATACCTTCTGCTTCAGCCACCGCCTGATTGATTATCTGCCATACCTCAGTCATCTTCAGGTCCTACGCGTCAGATCAAATTCACCTTCAAGAAATTTGCAGACAAATATGGCTTTACCAAACTGCTCATAGGCGGCTTTCATCTCAATAGAAAGCATCCGCATCACCTCATCAAACTCACCACTGACCTGAGTTGATAACGAATTGGTGACCCTTTCTACTCCGGGATAACTGTCCAGTCGTTTGATCAGCCAACGAATGGGATCTTTGTAATTGTCATGTAACGGATACATGCTGATATCAACGGTCAGTTTCATAACTTACTCCTTGAGAAAGTCCCGGCGCTAACACCGGGACGGTGCAATTACATGAATTTCAGCTTGAACGTGACACCTAACTGACGTGGGTCGCCATAGCGGATATACTGCTTATCTGCCCAATCTTGATCCGGTTCATTGCCAAAATAAAAGCCACGAACCCCATACTGCTTATCAAACAGATTCCGGCCCCAGAAATACAACGCCCAGCTATCCGCATCATAACCCACTTTGGCGTTGACGATGGCGTAAGGCTTGGACTGCGAATCGTTGCTGTCAGAATAGTAGAACTTACTCTTACCGCTGGCATTAACGTTAGCAAACCAACCGTTATCAGCGTGCCAACTGGCACCTAGGCTGTAAGTCCAACGAGGCGAATTCGCCAACTCGCGACCACTTAAATCGACCGGATTACCGTATGAATCCTCATAGATATAAGTGCCGTACTTGGTTTTCAGGTACCCGACACTGCTGTATAACTCCAATGTGTCGGTGGCGTACCAGTTAGCTTCCAGTTCTGCACCATAGTTACTTGAACTACCGGCGTTATCGGTGAACAGAATAAAGCGCTGCGGATCGACAGGATCCTGAATTGATGCCGAGACCTGCTGATGTTGACGATCCATATAAAACAGTGCGAGGCGGCTGCCAGCTACGCCATCAAACCACTGTGATTTTAAGCCCAGTTCGTAGTTGTAAAGAATTTCAGTATCAAACTGCTTCTTATCAGACAGAGATGTGGGTAACGTCATATTGAAGCCACCGGCTTTGTAGCCTCGGGCAACCCGTAAATAAGCCTCCTGTCCTTGGGTAAGCTGTTTTGAGAGCGCAACATGGCCACCCCACATGTTTTCAGATGGGCTGAAGTTATCATTGTTGCTATCACTGTAATCGCTACTACGCTGTTCGAGTCGCAATCCCACCGATAAGCGATAACCTTCCCCCAGATCAGAATCTAGCTGTCCAAATACGGCATAGTTATTGGCACTGTATTTAGACTGCAGCACTTCATCCGGCCAGCCGTTATATTCAGAGTACAGGTCGTTATCTTCAGCCAAATCCATCAGATAAATTCCCGCGAGCCAGTCGGTGGTGCCACCGAAAATCTTACCGGCATCATTAGAGGTGATGCGGAACTCCTGGGTCAATGTGCGGCGGTTGCCTTTCTTATCCCACCAATAGTTATACTCACAGGCTTCACCATCGCAATCCAATGCCGCCCAGTAGTCTGGGTTTGCCCAATCACCATCATAGCCGTTATCAAAATGCGTTTTAGCCCAGCTACTCAGCGAGATCAGTTCAAACTGATCAAAACCACTGTAGGTGAGTTTTAAACTGGAGCCGGTAGTGCGCTGGTTATCAAGACCAGGTTGATCTGTAAGGGTATTTTTACCATTGTTATCCAGCGTCCAGGCGTCATAACCGTCTTTATAATCGGCATGCAATACGGTGAGATCCGCTTGTAGATTATCGGTGGCATACCAACGCAGTTTAAGATGGCCGGTAAATTCATCACGTTGATTGGTGTCATCCCGGTTCAGATACAGGTTATTCATGTATCCATTTTGTTTATGTTGCTGTAGTGCCACCCGATAGAGCAACTTGCCGGAATCGGTTAGGGGACCAGAGCTGTAACCGCTAAGGGTACGCAAGTTATCGTCACCCAGTGACAACTCCAGCCCATGTTCCGCGACCTGCGTTGGATCATTACTCTTCAGGTAAATCAATCCGGCCAGTGCATTCGCACCATAGCGGGTGCCTTGCGGACCACGCAGCACTTCAAACTGCTGCAGGTCGTACATACTTGCCACCATTCCCAAACCTGACAGGTCAATATCATCGACAATAAAACCTACGGAAGAATTGGGAGCACCTTTGTAATCTTCCTGCTCACCCACACCACGGATCTGAAAATAACGAGGTCTGGCAGTTGCCCCTGACCAGTTGAAATTGGCGACGTTATTGATCATATCTTCGAAGTGTTCAGCCCCCTGATCTGCAATACGCTGCTGATCGATAACAGTGACACTTGATGGCGTGTTGTCTACCGTTGTGCCGCGAAAATCTGCACTCACCACCATCACTTCTATTGGCTGTTCATCGGAAGATTTGTCAGTCGTATCTTTAGTATTGTCGGCGGCGAAGGCTGCTGGGCTTAACGCTAAATGCACCGCGGCAGCGATAACACAGGGGTAAAAAATTTTAGACATTTGGACCTCAAATATTTGCATGTTTGAGATCCGGCTTTGGATAAGCGAAGTGATAAGTACACAGATTGTGGCCCATTCCTACGCCGGTACTAGCCGGATCAGGTTCTAAGGGTTCGTCGTAAGACATCTCAGTTCCCTAAAAAAACAGGCGAACACCCCTTGGCGCGAGCAAGTATACATAAATTTGTTAACAAAGAAGAGCCATTGTTGTGATATTTGTCCCCCTCGTTTTCGTTCGATGATTCAATGGTAATCTATCGAATATTGAGCCTTATGGCTTGGGTAGATTTGGCACGCGACAACCGATGCAAACAGCTCGGCTTCATCACACTCATCGGAGATGTCCAACAATCAGGATAAACATCTCTAAGTCACAAAGGGGACGTATAAGTGTGCTAAAAAATAAGCATGCCTGCCGGGCAGCTAACCACAGCAGGCTTGGACACACATCACATATATTAGTAGCGGTAACTGACACTGCAACGCAGCATCCGTGGTTCTACCGGATGATAGTGCAAATCTTCCACACCGCTGTCATCCTCACCGGACAAACGCGAGGTATACCAGTAGTCAATATCATGCTCATGGCTATTAAATAGATTGAGTACTTCCACTTTGAAATCCCAATCACGATAACCATACCCCAGAGACAAGTTGACTAAGGTTGTTGCATCCGCTTGATGTGCTTTAAAGCTGTCTAGTACTCTTTTGCCGAGATATCGTAATCGTATAGCAGTGTGTATGCCCGCTGCTGCAGGCTGATAGTTTATGCCAGCACTGGCTACCCAAGGGACAGTACCATCAACATATTTACCTTCCAGCGTTACATCTTCAGTAAATCGGGCACGGGTAACGGCAATTTCTGCATCTACGCTGAGTGCATCATTGAGCCAATAATATGCAGAAATCTCGGTGCCGTAGCGTCTGGATGCTCTACTGGGTTCAGTCGTACCGGCATCACCAACATAAAGCAGTTCTGAATCCAAATCTAAATACCAGAATGCTGCGGAAATATTGATGTATTCTCGATCAAAATAACGAAAACCAAGTTCAGCGCCAGTGGAACGAACCAGTAGATCCACTTTGTCCTGAGGCTCACCGGTAACCGGATCCACCTTGATAGTGGCGCCTCGCGCATCGTTAGAGTGAAAGCCCTGCCCGGCACTGGCATACAATTCCAGATCATCGCTAACCAGGTAGGATAGCCCGCCTTTCAGACTCCAGATCCCGTCATTCGCGCTACCACTATTGAGCATATTATCGCTGTCAACATCGGCGTTGTAATAGTCATAGCGAGCTCCGAGCCTTAGCTTCAACGCGTCACTCACATCGGCTTCCAGTTTAGCAAACAGCCCTGTGGAAAATTCATTAACCGCATCATCTCGCACGGTGCCGATACGCTGACGCTGCTGTGTGTGATACAACGCGACCTTGCCAATGTGGTCATAGCGGGTTTCAGCTCCCGCCGTCACATTGGTGTTAATGCCAAGGGGTGAAACGGCCCAATCTCGTGCCAACTTACCGCCCCAGATCTCCCGGTTATCCACTTGCTGAAACTCATCACCATCCTGTGGATTATCGAGAAAATAAGTGAAATTGGAAAACAGGTTCAAACGTGAGCGGATAACATAAGCGCTGGCGCGCCAGTTAGCATCGACATATTGTGACGACAAACTATAACGACTCGAATCCCCGCCCAAATCAGTGTCTAATGAACCGTACTCATCAATGATACCAGCAGTGACCGCACGTTCAGGGATCTGATCGGCTGAGTTCCAGTCGTTACTATATGCCATCGCGGTGACCGCCAGTTGTCCATTACCCAAGTGTGTCAGATAACGGCCAACAGCGTTCACTTTACGGACATCTTCCTCAACGTCTATCCAAGGGCCTTTATATCCTTGTAATTCAGTGCCATAAATAAACTTATTGTCTTGCCACTGCTGTTGTCCGGTTGCTAGCAGTCGCTGGTATCCATATTGACCCAACGTCAGCTGTACCTGTCGATAAGGCAGATCATCTGTTAAAGCAATGTCTGCCGAACCCGCGCCGGAGAAATCCCCAATTTCTGGATAATATGCCCCTTTGTAATAGTGGATCTGGCCGATTAGCTCCGGAATAAGGAAATTAAGATCGGTATACCCTTGTCCATGACCGTGGCTGCGCATGTTGATAGGCATACCATCAACCGTTGTCGCAAAATCGGTGCCGTGATCTAAGTTGAATCCCCGTAAAAAGTACTGGTTGGCCTTTCCCGAACCGCTGTGCTGAGTCACCAGCATCCCCGGTACAAATTCCAACACTTCCCCTGTGCGCAGTAATGGCCGGGATTCAATCTCCCCAGCGCCGACAATTCCCTCTGAGGCTGAACTACTCTGCCCGAGCAGATTAACTTGCCTTCCAAATACCGCAACACGTTCAATAGGTTGTTGATTGGCTGTGGCGCTTTGGGATTGTCCGGCATCATCGGCATGAGCGGTGACAGCGCCACACAGCAGTGGTAGTCCACAAACGATGGGTGACAACAATTTCATAAAATATTTTTGTTTAGCAGTTAGCGTGTAGGAAGCAGTTTAATGATGACGAGTATTACTAAAATTGATCAAAGTCATACTTGGTATGATTTTTATATTTTTTGTAATACTATTTATGCAAAAAATAGCCTGTTTTTTATTTTAGTTTTATTAATCAGTGTATTAAAAATTACGATATGATTATTTTAAAAATAGTAATATTTTATTTTTATTGCGGATGAGTTTAGTGGCAATGAGATGATTTATTCCCCCTATCCGAGAACCGGTTTATCTCCCAGGGGAATGCTTTTGCAATTTGCGCTGCAACGTCCGACGATGCAATCCCAAAGCTTTAGCTGTGGCAGTAACATTGCCATCATGCGCCAGCAAAGTGCGCTGGATATGTTCCCATTCCACCTGAGCTGGCGTCATGGGTTTAGGCGATTCGGTGACGAGGCCGGTTGTAGACCCCGATAACCGTTGGATGATTTCATGCAATCCCACTGGCTTTGCCAAGTAATCAGTAGCACCTCGCCGCATTGCTTCTACGGTAGTAGCGATGCTGGCATAACCGGTAAGCATAATGAGCTGGGTGGGATTGAAATGTGCTTTCAACAGCGGAATGCCGTCTAAACCGGACTCTTGCTCTAGCATCATATCCAATAAAATCGCATTCACCTGCTGTGCGGGCTGTTGCAGTGCAGTAGCCACTGAGGCGTAAACAGCAACCTCATAGTTCCCAGTCTGCTGCAGACGTCGTTGCAGCACTTGCAGATACGTACGATCGTCATCGATCACTATGATTTTTTGCATGAGGCTCCAGCGGCAATTCAACATAAGTGACTATCTTATCGTCGCGGCGATACCAATTGACCTTTCCATGAAATTTTTCAATGGTCGCATTCGTCAGCACCGCGCCCACGCCATGCCCTTTTTCACTGGGCAATAAGCGGAAACCTAACTGCGTTAACAACGCTTGTGACACGCCGACCGCGGAATTTTCAATTTTCAACGTCCAATAATCCACAGTCGCTTCTGCGTAAACATCGACTTGGCAATGCGATTGTGTCTGTGCGGCTTCACAGGCATTGATAATAATATTGGTCAACGCCGGGAGCAGCGTGCCGTCCGCCCGAATTTCCCCATAAGGCGCCATATCTTGCCAATACCAGTTTATTGGTGTTTCCGGTCTGGCTAATAACAGCAGATGTTGTAATGACTGCCACAGATGTGTTAACGCGTATGGTCGCAATCGCGCTGCTCGCACTTCATCAGCAATAGAACGCCAATTGCGTAATTGATATTCGATGCGGTGTAACTGCTGATCCAGTTCTGTGAGAACAGAGCCTGGCGTTTGCTGTTCCAGTAACTCCTCAATCAATAACCGCATCGACTGCACCGGCGTCGCTACATCGTGAGTTAATTGGGCTGCTGCAGTACCAATGGCAAGTAACTGTTCATTTCGCAATTGCCGCTCTCGCAGTCGATGAATGGCTTGTTCTCGTACCGCGAGCTGCTCACGCAGGTACCAAACGACAGCGGCAACGAGTATGGCGGTCAGCACAAAACCTATCACCATACCGTAATAGTGACTTGTCATGACTCCGGCATGTTCACCATGCCGCGGCAATAGCCATAACTGACTGATTTGAGAGGCAAGACTCACCGCCAATACCGTTGCCGCTGACAACCAGGGCAGCAGCATAAAGGCCAAAACCACCGGCAACAATAACACGGCATTAAATGGATTACTGGCAGCACCGTTGGCCGCAATAATGCCATTAACCAACAGCACTTCTGTTAACAACAGCAGCAACATCCAACGCGGTGACGGGCGTTGCCACAACAACATCACCAGCAACAGTATCATTACGTATTATTCCGTTATACGTGGTTACCACAGCATACCTTAAAACGAGTAGCTGACGCCAAATTCAAGCGAACGCCCAGAACCTACCGTTTGATTGAAGCCTACACTGCTGTCAGCTTTGTAATCTGCAATACTGACACCACCTAATGGCAATTCGTAGTAATGATCCAGCAGGTTATTTAAAGCCAGACTCAGTGTGACCTGCTGCCACTTAATGCGACTAGTAAGATTAATCAGCGAATAAGCAGCGGTATCATTTTCCAGGCGTCTCTGATCGACGCTGTCCTTTGCCGCCACCCATTGCCACACGACGCTGTTTTGCCAGCTACCCAATTGTTGCTGCAACGCCAGTGCCGTCTGCAATGGCTTAATCTGATAAAGCGGTTCGTTGCTGTTATCTCGTTCACCATGCGTGGCACTGATACTGGCATCTAACTGCCATGATCCAGACAGATTATCCGCCAGCCGGTAACCGGCATTAATGCGTGCGCCGTAAAGTGTGGCATCCAGATTGATAAACTGCAGCAGGTTACGCTGTCCACCCGGCAGGCCGCTTTTATTAAAGGTTCCAATAACTTGAGCATCGATATAATCCTGTACCTTGGTATACCAACTGGTCGCGGAAAATTGCCAACTCTCGGTATTGGCTTTGTAAGCAATACTCAGCGTTCTAGCCGTTTCAGGCTTCAGATTGATATCACCCACATAGCCATTTCCATCACCGAACCAACCGATCATCGTGGATGCCATTACGCCCTGGCCCCAGCTATAACGCTCATAAAGATTAGGCGCCCGATTTTTCTGTGCTAATCCAAACTCCAGTTGTTGAGCTGCAGAGAGCTGATAGCGGGTCATCAGCGTGATATCCAACAAGTTATCACTGCGTTTATGGTTGTTGTCGTTAAAAGCTGAGGCGGCGGTGGCGTCAACGTTGGTCATGCCCATCATCGACATTGAATTATAGGCTTGCACTTCACCAGCATTGGTCATGACATACTCGTAGCGGCCGCCCAGTGACCACCACCAATTTGGATTTAGATGTTGCTGCCATTCACCATATAGCGCAGCTCGTAAACGCCGCCCATTATTGATATTGACGTAGTCATTCGGCCCCATCATGGATGAGCCAGTCACTGCGGGCCAGTCATCATCTAGGTGGTAATCGTACGTTTCCTGCCCCAGCAGCAACATGCTGCTACTACTCATGGGTAAACGCCAGTGCAGCTGGTAGCTATAATCATCACCATCAGTGTTCATCGGCATCATCCCGGTTTTCTCCGGGGTGAAGAATCCCATCTTATGGGTGACAGTGTGCCAGTTTGTTTGCGCACTAAACTCGCCATCATGATTAAGTTGTTTTAAATAACGAGCTAACACGCCATAACTGCGGTTATCCGTCATATCCATGTATTGATTGGCAAACCCTTGAAACGGGATATATTGATGCGTTAGTTTCAAGGAAAATTGCTGTGTGGCATCGAGCCAAGCAGCAGTCAGCACATGGTTTTGCGAACGGTACAACGTATCCAAGACCTTATCGCCGTTACCATCCTTATAGCTATTAGCATCTTCATATGCCCCCTGATAATTCAGACTGAAATTGTGACTGGCTAACTCCGCACCGACACCCAACAACAAAGCATCATTGATACTGTGGTAACCTGCTGATATATAGCCACTATTCCATTGAAGTGAGTCACTTTCTGAAAACTTGGGATTGAGACTACTGATTTCAATCACACCGGCAATATTGTCACCTCCGGCACTGACAGGTGAGACACCGGCAACCACATTCGCATCGGCTACTTGACTGGCTGAGATATAAGACAGTGGTGGATTCATCTGATTAGCACAGGATGCAGTAACATCGTTACCGTCTATCAGCACCTTAACACGATCCCCCATCATGCCATTGAGTATGGGGAGCGCCGATACACCTCCGGCTTCAGAAAAATCTACCCCTTGTTGTTTTAATAGCGAATCAACCGCGCCTAATGTGCCATGATGCGCTGGCTGCTGACCTATCACCTCGAAACGTTCAACAGACGCCATACTGTCGGCTTCGTCCGCCCATGCCGAAAGACTAAAAGCAGCAGTCATGGCCATCAGCATTGTGCTGGCTTTCCAACCAGAATGTTGTACATAAAAATTCGTGTAGTCACTCACAATAATCACCTTAAACGTCAGTCACCTGTAAAAATTGTGCGCATTATAACGAGAGCTTGATCACATAAGGCGCGGCATATTGTCGCACCCCGACCAAAGATAAATTGGCGCGTGATTTGTGGCGCGATTTATTGCGTCACAAAGGAGTGGTAGGCTAACGCGGATTGAACCTAACCTGCCAAGAGATGATATAACCCTATGTCCCATCACCAGACTGACAGTACGTTGCTGGATAAATTGTATGATTTGCTTACCGGTGAACACGGTGAGCGCGTCAGCAAGGACATTGATGAACGTGCTGCCAAAGATCAACCGCATAATTTCTTCAGTTACCTCACTGCTAACTGCATGGGCAAAATTGCCGATGAGATCAGCAGTGCACGCTTAATTTTACCCTGGTTGTTTGGCTTACTTGGGGTGCCAACATTTTATACTGGCTTATTAGTGCCACTGCGAGAAGCCGGCGTGTTAATTCCTCAATTAGCCGTTGCCGCAGCAGTGCGGCGCCTGGCTTACCGCAAATATGTGTGGCTGGTGGGGGCGTTGCTTAGCGCAGTGAGCCTATTTGGTATGGCATGGGTGGCCATCAGTCACCATGGTCACACCGCAGGTATATTGATCATTTTGATGCTGCTAGTTTTCAGTCTGGCACGCGGACTATGTTCTGTCTCCGCTAAAGACGTGCTGGGAAAGACCATTGCCAAAAGTCGGCGGGGACGGCTAATGGGACTGAGCAGCGGCATTTCAGGCGTTGCCGTGTTAGCAGTAGGCATTTGGCTGGGAACCATAAACCTTAAAGACGCCAGTGTCGGCCTATTTGCCGGCCTATTGTTGGCAGGGGGAATATTATGGTTGCTGGCTATCACTATATTTGCCGCAATTAAAGAACCTGCCGGGAACACAGCGTCAGAGGGCCGTACCATTTTCGCAGCATTACAACAATTAAAGCTGCTGAAGACTGATAAACCGTTTCGTCACTTTGTTATTGCCAGAACATTGCTCCTTTCCGTGGCGCTGGCACCACCGTTCTACGTGTTACTCGCCCAGGCGGTAGCGGGGACGCAGCTGACGGGGCTAGGCATTTTGATCATTGCTAATGGGCTTGGGACGAGTCTTGCCTCACCATTTTGGGGATATCTGGGCGACCACTCCAGCAAACGGGTGATGATGATCGCCGCATCGGGCGCTGCGCTGTTAGGTATTATCACCTTTGTGGGCGTCACTTGGCATTGGGCTTGGCTTATCAACCCATACGGAATCGCCGTATTGTTTTTTGTGCTGAATATCATGCACGGCGGAGTGCGCCTAGGACGCAAAGTTTATCTGGTCGATATGGCAAACCAGGAGACTCGAGCAGCTTATGTTGCCGTTTCCAATACTGTTGTCGGCGTGCTGATGTTAAGCGGTGGCTTTGTCGGGCTTCTCGGAGACTGGTTTGGTGCCGTGGCCGTGGTATTACTACTCGCATTAGCGGCACTCGGAGCCGTGTTTTATCTGCGCACGCTGCCAGAAGTCAGTGAACCATAACATCGATGATGTGGGATACGAGAGAAAACAATAAGCTGCTGTATGCTTAAACGATGAACTCGATAAAAAATCGCTGGAGGTAGCCTTGAAATTTATCACGCTGTTATTGGCATTACTGATTATTGGTCTGATGCTTTATAAGCAGCTAGAGGGGCTCAATCACCCAGTTTCGAGCGCGAGTGATGTCACCACAACCAACAGTGGTGTGCCCCTGGTGCCAACTTCGCCAAAAGATCTCAACACATTTGCATCTCAGGTAAATAAACTCGTCACAGATTCTGCTGCTCAACAGCAGGCGCAAATTCAACAGCAACTTGATGAAAGCAATGGCAATAAAAAGCAGCCCTAATAGGCTCTGTGACGAAAAAGGCGCCTTAAGGCGCCTTTGGCTTAGTTATGTCTTGTCCCGTCCTGAAATACGTTGACATAAAGAGGACTTCTTTATGGCGACATCAACTAACTCAAGCCGTAAGCGCACG
>NZ_JARFTS010000049.1:0-4905 GCF_029167175.1 Shewanella sp. A32 | reverse complement strand
AAAATGATGTCACCTAGAGAGTATCGAGCTCTTAAAGTGGCGAGTTAAGCTGTCCGTTTTGGTGGGGGCAACTACAGTAACGATTTCAGCGGTTTGTGCAAACTCTTTTCTGAGAATATTCAGAATATGAGTAGCATGTTCTACTGATGAGGCAACGACTAATCCTGCTGCATTTGGATTGTGCAACCTAATGTTATTGAGCTTGTTTGTCGCCAGCTTTAACACATGTCGAACAGCTAGATCATTTTTGATGACTGATTGGTAAGAAACCGAAGAACCTTTGAATAGATCATCCAGACAATTAAACGTCTTAGTTTCATTATCTTCATCAGTAACAGAGATTTTTTCATTATCAATTAAGACGATCTTGGGATTTCTGCATACTCCGTCAGCTACAGCTTCCCTTAAACCGTATATGTAATCGCATTGAATCTGGTTGTTCGGATCTGTGTAACGAGATAGAGCTATCGGTGCCTGATCTGAGCGCCATGGAGTGCCAGTTAATGCTAGGGTGTATTCTGCTTGGTTTTGAATATTCAGTAAGATCTCTTCTCCCCATGCATTCGCATCTTCTAGAGAACTGCCTGAGCAATGATGGATTTCGTCAAAAACAACGAGTACGCGATTTCGTTTTAGTAGTTGCCAAAAGTCTTCGTTGAATGACAGCATACTTTGGTAGGTATAAGAGCAACCAATAGCCCCTATTACGCCATCGAAACGACAATCCAATCGTTTTGAAAATGCGGACTTGATCCCCTGAGATATATTGATGGAAGGTGAAAAGCAAAGCACAAAGTCGATTAGGCCTTCTTCAAGTAGTTGAGCTGCCACTTCGGCCGCCATAATTGTCTTACCGGCTCCAGGCGTCGCTAAACAGAGAAAGTGTCTGTGTTGGGTATTAAAGTGCTTTAGAGTACGATTGACGCACTCTGATTGCCATTTTCTTAGCCGCATGAAGATTATTTACGCTGGTGAGAGAGGACAGATTTAATAGCCTTGATTTGCCCAAGTAGTTTTGAGCTTCTTTCCCGGGCTTGTAAGTACTGAGATTCGAGATGTGTCTTCATTTCGGGGAAGGATTGATACAATCGCATATACTCTTCTGATTCACCAATGCTAGTAAGTAGATCCACTTCAGATTCTTTCAAACGTTCTTCAAGTTGCTTAATAGCATCAATAGTGGTCGAGGGGGCTGATGTGATCTGGTTTGCCGTGGACGTCGTTGTATTTTGCTCGATGAATTTGGTCTCAAAAAACAGCTCAGACTTCTGGTACACAATCCTTTTAGAGTTTTTTGTTCCCTTCTTAAGCAGTAAGCCTTTCTTAACCAGTCTATGGATCTGTCTGTAAACATATTTGCGTGCCTCATTGGGCTCTTTGGTCACTGCACACATTGCCAAGTATGAGTCAAGTAGCTGTGTCACACTGAAGTTGTCAAAGTTCTCATCCTGGAGAATGGAATTTAGTTGAGCGTTGATCTTGATGGATGGTTTTGACATTAACTTTCTCGCAAAGAAGCTCTGTATCGCTAACTCACCGGGCTAGGAGAGCTTCATATTAATTAATGAGGATTATAATCCGTGGCTTTATAAGCCGCAACTTTAGATAGTCTTTCTCTTTAACGAGAATAAAAATGAAAGACTTAGCTATCCAGTTTGGTGCAAAATTACGCGATAAGCGCAAGGCTCTCGGGATCTCGCAAGATAAAATGGCGTTATTAGCAGAGATAGATCGTAGCTATGCAGGACGAATTGAGCGTGGTGAGGTCAACATTACGCTCGAAAAGGCCTATCAACTAGCTGAGATTTTGGAGTGTGACGTCAGAGAGTTATTACCCTAGCTTAAGAACAGCCGCCATTTCAACTCCAGAGGTGTCTCAATGTTACTTTGCAACTTCAGAGTCAATACTATCTTAACTAGGAAATGCCCCATTATGTTTCAGCAACGTGATATGCGGTTAACTCCTATATCAGTGCATTGACCAAATTTTTGTAATGCTACAAATGAACTAATATTACATTGGTGTTTTATTGTGCTGGTAATGAATGTCAGCCATGAAGTTCGGCATTAAGCATAAACAAGGATTTTATTATGGCTAAAGGCAGCAGCGGTTCTAAAGGAAGCAGTTCTAGTAAAGGTAGTGTAGGTGGTCGAGGCCCATCAAGTCATCCGGGGCCAGGTGGTAATTGGCCAAGCTCGTCAGGCAACCCATCTGGGGGTGGCCGAGGGAATGCCCCGTCAAAAGGTAAATAAGTAAGAAGGCTTGGTTCTTTACATGTGTAATCAGAGTGAAGAGCCAAGCATTAGTTTATGTTAATGCATTCTAAATAGAGGATGCTGTATGTGGGGGAGGCGAAACTAACAATGTATAAGCCAAACCAAAGCCAGCTAAACACAGAAATGTCGATATCGAATCAACGTAAAGTCGAACTAAGAAATTATCTTCGGCACGCTCGTTCTGTACTTAGCGACAAATCACTAAAGTCCCCCAATATTACCCATGAGTTTTATCGGGCAATTCGCATTAAACAATTTAGTCGTGAATTTGGGCCCGATGAAGATGAAGAAATGGAATTCTTGAAGAAATTAATATTGGCTTGCGCTCAGAAGTACGAACTAAAAATACCCAAAATCATGGTGAAATATTCGTGGCTAGATGATGGTGAAGCTGCTCATGTTCATTTTGAATCAGGTGTTTGGTATATCGAAGTAGACGACAAATATTGCACAGATGATCGCCGTTTAACCACAATTATTGCACACGAAATGTCCCATGTAGTACTACTTGGACATGATATTCGGTTGGAGCCAACTTTAAAAAATGAAGAACTTACTGATGCAGTTGCGATTCTGGCTGGATTTGGAACGTTTTTTCATGAAGTATGTTCAACGGAGGAGGTAATCCAGTCGGAGAAAGAAGAAGATATTTATACAATTAAATATCAAACTCTTGGGTATCTAAAACGCGAGGATATTGAGTATCTACTGGAAGTAAAAGAGAAAATTTCTATTGACCGTACGGTAGCTCGATTGTTGCCAATCAAACTTTGCGAAAATCTATTTTGTAGTGCTTGTGGTGCTGAGATACGAGCGTTAAAAAGACAGGGCACTTTCCGTGTAACTTGTCCCATTTGTACGAATCGGCAGGTAGTTCGTATTGGAACTATTTATAAGGGGGCTAGCAAAATAATTCGCTTTCTAGAGATGATTATTCTCTGGCCAATATTGAGGTTCATCGATAGTCTGCGCGGATTCTCATGAATTGCGCTTAACATGGTTCTTTAATTCGTTTTCCTGAGAGTCCCATGCGCCGATTAGCTTTGATGTCAGACAGTTAGACTGGAGTGGGTGGACCTCTATCGATGGCTTAGATTCGCCCTTGGCAACGGGGAACCAAGATTCTATTTCGACGATGCCCCATTGCGTGCCAGAGTACTGAGATGTGCAACTCGTTGTTAGGTGCTAATCGACCAAATTTTAGTAATGCTACAGAGTCTTGAAGATGCTAGCGTCTTACCACGTAATAATACAGAATGAATAGAGTAACATGGGCGATTCACAATAATGTGCACAAGGAAGAATATGAATTTAATTCTAATGATAGTACTTTCATTAGTAGGGGCTGGGTCTATAGCCTACTGCTCTAGGAAGACAGACTTCAGCAGTAGCAAGCTATTTGTAATAGGTTTTTTTTCGCAAGTATTGGCTACTGTTATCCTATTTTGTCCCGTTATGCTTTATCAAATTCACATCGGTAATACCTATGAGATTAGCGATTTGGTCTTCATTATTGGAGGGACTCTATTTATCTGTTTTATCACAGGAATCAAATGTGCGAATGCCGGTGACTAACTCTATAAATACATAATCTATAGAATTGGTGTCAAAAAATTAAGATAATTCCAAAATTCGTAATTTTAGTTATGTGATATAAAATTGTTGCTTTTCTACATTGTGGAGGATGAATAACTCAGGTTTGCCCCTAAATTTGTTTCGAAGACACAAGAGTATTTGGACATTGGTTGGATAGTCGAATAAGATTTTGTATTGTCACAAAGTCGCTACCAATATTTGTAGCGACTCTGTCATGATAACGGCGTAGTGGATAAATTCAAAGATTACGCTTTATCTCATCTAATTCTTCTTTGGTAATTTCACCTTTTGCATAACGTTTTTTTGCAATATCCAGCGGAGTTTCAGATGCGTTAGAATGATAGCTTTTCGCAGATAACAGAAGCCAAACAATGCCAACTAAGATTGCAACCCAAATGATTATCATGAAAAAATGACTAAATCCCAAACTATAGCCGTATAACCCATTCATAAGTCACCTCGAAAATTACGTACAGCTTTCTTATTTCCTTAAATGTATTTCAGCAGATAACGGCGAGTTAAGTGTGTTAAAAATCCAATTATTTATGTCAAATTATGGATTTCCGTTGAACTGACACAATTAGTCATATCGTTGAAACTAATTGGTGTAGCTTTTGCCCTCCACAGCCCGTCAATCAAAGGCGAATTGCATCTAGATTTAATAGCTTGTCGCTGGGTCAGGGTAAGAGCATGAATGCTTAAATATCACCCAACGTCTTTAAACCTGCTGTTAGTACCTGCTCCAGATAATCAGTGCTACCGTGTGCACGCTTCTGTTTGCGTGGAATACTGATTTTTCGAGTTGTTTCCGCTTGGAGCATATTCAACGCTATCTTCCTTGCTCCGGACAATACCTCCGCCGCATTGCCTCTATATATTTGGCATTGGTCTTCCTTCATCGACGCGTCCAGCACCCAATGCAGGCTATTTTCAACCGCCCAGTGGCTGCGTACCACATTGGCAAAACGGGCCTTGCTCAGTTTGGCTGAACTGATGTAATAACGGTACTCAAGGGATTCATTACCGCTTTTC
>NZ_JARFTS010000048.1:0-5298 GCF_029167175.1 Shewanella sp. A32 | reverse complement strand
AAGAGCCGTTTTACAACGTACAAACTCCGTAGTATTGCCAATCTCCAATCAGGCCACTCAATCAGGCTATACGAGTTGCTAATGCGCTTTAACGCCACCAACAGCCGAGTAATTTCGCTAGATGATTTTCGTTCATCTCTAGGGCTTGATGATAAATATCAGCAGTTCAAAATATTGAATCGTGACGTAATCAAACCAAGCGTTGAAGAACTCAACCAACGCAGCGATTTAATTATCACATACGAGACAATCAAGAAGGGTCGAAATGTGGCCGCGTTAGCTTTTACATTCAAAAAAAACAAACAGTTAAAGATGGATATTTAAATGATTAATTACAGCCCCAAAGTCGGCGAAGTTCTGGAATGTGACTTTGGTAAATTTCAGTACATTGGCGATACAAATCAACTGGATATGGATAATTATGACGGTAGAATCCCGCCGGAGATCGTTAAAAAGAGAATGGTGGTAGTGCTTAATGGAAAGTTAGACAATGGCTGCTTGGTTGTCCCGATTTCATCGACCAAGAACCTAAACGGCATCAACAGAGGACTGCACATTCCGTTAGATCCAGGGATGTTCAAAATTACGAACTTTTATGATTCTCGCGATAGATGGGCTAAAACTGATCTAATCCAGATGGTTAGCCGCCATAGGCTATACAAGATGATGGACAATGGAACGCGCTTCGATCAGCACATACCGCACGACACGGTGACAACGATTCAACTAGCTGTAATTAAAGCCATTAGTGCATCGTCATTGATTCCTAAACCGCAGAAAGGCGAAAGCCCAACTTAAAGTTGGGCTTTCTAGTCCTCTAACGGACAAAAATCTTAAGGCCTCTATGGGCAACACTCACATTATCGGTAAAACCTGACGGTGTTGTCAATAAGCCCTTATTGTTAGAGTGTCAATTACTGAATAGCACAGTTCTACACCTGACGGCTTCACCTTTCTCAAACATAACCAGCTGCAAATCCAAGCGTTCTAAAAGTGACAACGACCTGTCATCTGTCATAGATGTTCATCATCTTATTTTGCTCATTGAAAATAACTATTCTAGGGCGAACTTGGATGCCAAATGCTGACTGATAGTGGATTAGTGCTGAACAAGTTAAAAAACCATCGTCACTCTTTGAGAAACCCATATTTTCAATCTGACTGTAAGCTATCCCTGTCAATGACTGTTCCAGCAAACTTCTGCAGGTGGATTTATCCTTAATCCCTTGCGGAGAGCTTTCGTAGGCTTTTCTTCTTTCTTCATGAAGAGCCCATTCCGCCTCAGATTTTTGCCTCAATTTATTATTTTCGGCAGTAATGGCCTCCATTTGATTCTGGTACTTCAACTCCCTTTCTTTCATAGCCAAACAGGTAAATTCAGACCTGCTTAACGAAGTATTCAATCTTGGTTTTTCTTCCTTGCATTCAGGAAATCGATCCAACCTAGATTGATCTCCTGCCGATAAAGCGCAACCACCGATAAAACATGAAATCACCGCTATCCCGATAAACATCCTGTTCATATTATCCCTTTTGAATTAGTTACATAATCAAGTGTTCAGTATGAATTTCAGCATAAAAAATGACATTTGCACATTTTTTTATGCTTCTCGCACCCACATTCTGACGCTATGTAAATATTGCTATGCAATTTACATAGCGTCAGAATGTGGGCTATATGGATTTCGCGCTCAATTTTACTTGCTCACATTTTCTTTGTATAATTTAGGCTCTTATGGAAATCATGCAGCCTATTGCATGTGATGCCCCCGAAGCATTGTGAAAATAAATCGAGACAGCGACGAATTAACGAACGCTGATTACTGAACCCAACTGCATAACTGGAGATTTTACTGATGATGAACTGCAAATCTGGATAGCCACTGGCTCGAATTGTCACGTAACGACTAACCGAATCCCAACGTATAACGGGACGCCATAAATCCTTAGATTTAATAGCTGGATAGGTCTGAGCTAGAGTTGCGAAAAACTCAAATCGGGCTAACAGGCATTTAGTTGTCGCTGCCGAACATCACTGATGATCGGTTGTATTAATACTTACAACTTGAATAAGTTACAAAATCATGATTCCAGATTTTGATTCTGCTGCAGAAGCCTCCAAACTTCGCGCCCAAACCAGAGCTATCCGTAAGCGCAATTACAGCCAACGAAAATCGGTGTTAGACGTTTACAAAGGAGAGCTTTGCTCCATGTATAAAGACGGGGCGAGAGGCTCCGAGCTGGTACGCTGGCTCAAGTCTAAAAAAATCACCGTGGCACACTCCACAGTGCTCCGCTACGTCAAAAAGCAGACCCCCAATGGGTAAGTTTGCCTCCGCAGAAAAACAAGCCGCCAGTGTCGTTAAGGCGCTATCCCAATCCCGCGCTATCGTATCATTGGGTACCGCCAGAAATTACGAAAGGGCGCTTACTCGAGTAGCCGAATTTGCCAAGACAGAACGCCTTTCTCTTCGCGATCTCACCCCCGAAAAGCTCCAACAATACTTGGAAATCCGATCCGAGTTAGTGGGGCAAAAATCCTTAGACATGGAGCGTCAGGCCGCACAGTGCATGATGCAACATCTCACGGGGAAATTGGCCGATAATGAGCGCCTAACTGTCGTCAAATCCGAGCACGAACAGATCCTACGTTGCCGCAGCTACACAGCGGAGCAAGTTAGTCTTATCGCAGGTTGCCAGCGCGATAAAGCCGCGCTTTCAACGGAGATTGCTCACGCTGCCGGCCTTCGTGCTCACGAACTGCTAACGCTACGCAGAGGCGAGGAACGAGGTCCAAGCGATAGACCCGCCAGAGACGAAAAATTTCAAGGCCGTGCCGGTGAAATTTACACAGTCAAAGGCAAAGGCGGCCTAGTTCGTGAAGTGATGCTGCCGACAGACTTAGCCGAGCGTTTGGAGGCTCGAAGATTAGATGAGCCTGTGAGAGTAACAGATCGCGGTATTCACTATGGCCAATACTACGACATCAGCGGAGGTCAACGCTGGTCAAGCTCGTTCACTCAAGCCGCCAACCGCGCCCTTGGATGGAGTGAGGGCGCTCATGGCGTCAGGCACAGCTATGCCCAAGAACGGATGCACGAGCTGCAATCTAACGGCATGAAACGCGATGATGCACTGGAAATAGTATCCCAAGAAATGGGGCACTTCCGTCCCGAAATCACCGAGGTTTATTTGAGATGAAATGGATCATTTTACTGGCTGCATTAGGCGGTGTTTTTTGGGTTGGGAATTTGAGTTATCACCTACTCGACAACGGCATGTTTATAACTAATTATTGGAAAGCCCATGACCCTGTCGAATGGGGGATAGTGCATTTCAACAAATCACAGCTAGAAAACTCTGAGGTTTATGCGTTCAATGCTGTTCAGGGAAATTGGGGAATACTAAAAGAGCTATGGCCTATTCCTACCCTCTTAGCACTTGTTTTTTTTGCCCTAATCCCAGTGACAGTTTTCATCTCAAACTCTCTGACGAATTTGCAAATTACCAATGCAAATTATGAGAAAAAATTGGCAAAGGAACGCGCCGAAAATACTGAGATAGAAGCCGATAAAAAAGTGAGTTATGCGCAGACCGAAGCGCGAAAAAGAGCTAATGCTGAATTCATGCGGCAATTCGAACAATTAGAAGCGGGTCAGCGCGATTTACAAGAACGTGAAGCGTTGATTAGTGCCAGGGAGAAAGCCGCCCTGGATGCCGAAATGGCAGCGCAACAAAAAGTCGATGAAGTGATTGGACTGTACGAGCAAGAATTAGCACGTTTTGAAGCCGAAATAAGCGCGATGCAATCCGCTAAAAACAATGCCCAGCAGGCGTTTAAACGGATTAAGCAAAAAACGGCCAAATAATCTTGATTTTGTAATGTTTTCAAGTAAACTTGATTTTGTAACATTTTCAAGATGGAGATTGAGCATGTCTGATACCGAAAAAAAACATGGTGGTGCTAGAGCTGGGGCAGGCCGTAAAACTAAATACGAAAAAACAACGGTGATGCGGGTTCCAGAGAAGTACAAAGATGCAATTTCCGCTCTCATTTCTCACCTCGATGAAACGAAACACATCAACAAACACTATCCGCAAGGATCTCAATCAGATCCTGTCTTTTTGCGTTCCTTAGACGACAACGCTCAAAATATTGTTTTCACGACAAAACCGATTTAATTCGGCTTTGTGAGAGCCGTTATAAGCGATTATTTAACTCTTTAGATGCCAGCGCACACCCTAAGCAACAAAAATGGCGCTGCGTGCTTTCTATGCGCTTTGGCGCATAGTGCCAGCATGGGAGCGGAGCGATACGCTCTTAGGGAGGGGCGCTTTTTGCCCCATCCCCCGTCCTGCCAAGCCGCTTTTGATTTTTGACTTTGCATTCCGCAATTTGATAGCTCAACGGTCGTAGACAAAACCAACGTACAGCGCGGCTTTTTTGAGTCTCGCCCCTGCCAACGGCAGGAAATGGCGAGGCATTTTTGCTTTTGGGGAAGGGTGGAGCCTTTAGGCGACCTTGGGGCAAAGCCCCGTGGTCGCGGCGCAGCCGCCTCTTTTGGCTTTAAGAGGACAAATTTACGGTGGTTATCCACAGGCGCAGCCCTTTTTAATAGATCTTTCTTGTTTTTATAGATCTTTCTTGTTTTTAGGCTCCTCGCTAGCCCTTAGTACACCTGCGCTGCAGCGATCATAGGTGAGAGGATTGACACGCTTTAGTGGGTTATAGGTGAGAGGATTGACACGCTAATGAGGTTTACAGGTGAGAGAATTGACACGCTAATCCACAGTTTAGGGTGATATGTTTGACGAACTATATCACCCATGTTATAGGTGAGTCTTATAGCGGAGAATATCACCTATGAATAACCTCACCGTCACTAAATCAAACCATCTGATCGATGCTAGTTATCGTCTTAACGTACAGGCTCAAAAGCTCGTTTTAGCTTGTCTTGGGAAAGTAGACCCAAGAGGCGAGATCCCCAAGGAAATGCGCCTAACGGCTGTTGAATATGCGGAGCTAATGGGCATTACTCATAACGCCCGTAGAGACCTATACAAAGCTGCAGATACGCTGTTTGATGCTGTGATTATCCTCAAGGACGACCACGAGGAAGTGAAGCTAAGATGGATTCAAAAGGGGGTTAAAAAGCTCAAAGGTGATGGGGCAGTGATCATCACTTGGACGGATGATGTTTTGAAGTACATCAGCCAACTCAAGAGCCGTTTTACAACGTACAAACTCCGTAGTATTGCCAATCTCCAATCAGGCCACTCAATCAGGCTATACGAGTT
>NZ_JARFTS010000047.1:0-5643 GCF_029167175.1 Shewanella sp. A32 | reverse complement strand
CATAGACACTCCTTAAAGATAGGTCTAAGCCTATCGCTTAACTAATGAGTGTCCGTTTTAATTGGGGGCTATTACAGGCCCGACTAAGAGAGCTTGAAGCTGAAAATGCTCGTCTTAAAAAAATGTATGCCGAAGAGCGTTTAAAGGCCGAAATCATTCAGGAAGCAATGGCAAAAAAGTGGTAAAGCCGTCGCAACGTAAAGCGATGGCGCAACATGCGGTTGCCAATCGCCAAGTGACTATTCGCTTGGCTTGCGCTGCATTTTTTATCAGTGAAACCTGTTACCGATATCAACCTGTTAACGATGATGAAAATGCGCAGATCGCGGATTTACTTGTTGAGTTAACCGAGAAAGAAACCGATTGGGGCTTTTGGCAGTGCTTTCATTACCTCCGCAACGTCAAAGGTTTTGGTTGGAATCACAAGCGTGTATATCGAATTTACTGCGATTTGGCGTTAAATCTGCGGATAAAGCCCCGCAGAAGATTAAAACGAAACGCACCAGAGCCGCTGAAAGAGCCAACTAAACCGAACCAAGTTTGGTCGATAGATTTTATGCATGACCAGTTAGCAGATGGTCGAAGCTATCGGTTATTTAATGTCATTGATGACTTTAAACGAGAAGGTCTTGCGATAGAAGCCGGGGTCTCGCTACCCGCGGTGCGGGTAATTCGGACGCTCAACCAACTCCTTGAATGGCGAACAACACCGAAGGCGATCCGTTGTGACAATGGGCCAGAGTTCATCAGTCACGAATTTACAGAATGGGCGAAAAAGCATGGGATCCGAATTGATTACATTCAACCTGGCAAGCCTCAGCAAAATGCCTACATCGAACGACATAACCGAACGATGAGATACAGTTGGGTCAGTAAACATTTATTTGATACGCTTGAAGAAGTTCAGGACTACGCCACTAAATGGCTATGGTTCTATAATCATGAACGGCCACACAAAGCCAATGGAGGAAAGCCACCTTTGATGGCTGCTTAATCTCTACTTTTAACTACGGTTAAAAATGGGAGGATTACCAACGCAAGGCTGCAAGTGATGATGAAATACGGGCCATTCCAGTCAATTAAACAAAAGGCCTATCAAATCCATTCAACCGACCACTAATGCATCGTCTGATTGAGGTATTAGATGCGCACAGGAAATTGTGCTTTGGTAAGTGAAATTATTAAGGAAGAGTGTAATGGCGTTAGTTAACGAAGTGAGTTCAAGAAGTGTTGCAAATGTACTTGTATGTGAGGTGACATCAAGGAGTGTTGCTGATCTGTTAGTTTGCCGCGTTGATTCCCGGTCAATTGCTTCAGGTAATGACGGGCTATGGTGTGAGGTTAACTCACGGTAGTGTTTAGAAATCTGTGTCATTTCAGTATTATGTATAAAACAGGAATGATACATGACAACCAACTTCGACTTAGAACAAGCCATTAAAGCACTTCAGTCTGGACAAGATTTAACAGGCAAAGATGGTTTCTTAACCCCTCTCATCAAGCAGATCACCGAAGCTGCCTTAAAAGCAGAGCTGGAACAACATCTGGAAAGTGACGACCAGCCTAACCGTAAGAATGGCTCCACCAAGAAAACCGTTAAGTCATCTGTCGGTACATTCGAACTCGATACGCCGCGTGATCGCAGTGGTTCATTTGAGCCTCAATTAGTTAAGAAGAACCAGACTAAACTGACCGACGAAATTGACCGTAAGATTTTATCCATGTTCTCACTGGGCATGAGCTACCGCGATATTCGGGGGCATGTCGAAGATATGTATGGCGTAGATGTTTCTGAAGCCACGATATCCAGCATTACCGACAGTTTGATACCTCAGCTAAAGGAATGGCAGCAACGGCCTCTGGATGGTATTTATCCTTTTGTCTTGCTCGACGCAATCCACTATAAAATCAAAGAAGAAGGTCGCTACGTTAGCAAAGCGATATACACCATTTTAGGGTTGAACATTGACGGCAAAAAGGAACTGCTGGGTCTTTACCTGTCTGAGTCTGAAGGGGCTAACTATTGGCTTTCAGTGCTGACCGATCTACATAACCGAGGCGTTAAAGATATCCTAATTGCATGCGTGGATGGCTTAACTGGCTTTCCTGAAGCCATTTCCACGATTTATCCAGATACAGAAGTTCAGCAGTGCATCATTCACCAGCTGCGTAACTCAATGAAATATGTAGCCTCGAAGCACCAGAAGGAGTTCATGGCAGATCTAAAACCAATCTACCGCGCCGTAAGCAAAGAGGCTGCGGAGATGGCGCTGGAACACTTAGAATCGAAATGGGGTCACCAGTACCCAATCGTGCTACGCTCCTGGCGAAATAAGTGGCTAAATCTATCCGTTTACTTCAAGTACCCAGAATACGTACGTAAGGCCATCTACACAACGAATGCCATTGAGGCGGTACACCGTCAATTCCGTAAGTTGACTAAAACGAAGGGTGGTTTCCCGAACGAAAACAGCTTGCTTAAGCTTCTGTACGCTGGGATATTGAACGCCTCTAAGAAATGGACAATGCCCATTCAGAATTGGAATATGACATTGTCGCAATTGGTAATTCACTTTGAAGGGCGCCTAGACGAGCTCTTAGATATTTAGCCCTAATTAGCTGACACAGAATTCTGAACGCCCTCTAACTCACGTAGTGTAGCAACTTCGCTAATTCATTGAGTTTCCTCCCGCAGTATTGCTGATTTATTGGTTTGTTTTGTTGATTCCAGGTCTGTAGCCGGGTGGCAGAGAGACCATCCACTGAAAGGTAAGCTGTAAGAACCTAACAAAGCATTTAGGAGTGATTTCTGATGCTTTGGATTGAGTAAATAGACTATGTGTGGCCGACTAAACGTTATCAACGATCCTTTGTGTGGCTGGGTGATGGATCAGTTAGGGATATCCTTTCAAACGGTGACCAACCGCGACCTGCTGCCGACACAAATGGTTTCAACGGTTGGCATGACGTCTATTGGCCTATCTCAGATTGATAGCGTTTGGGGGATTAAACCCGAATGGTCGAAGCAGCTGCTTATCAACGCCAAAGCAGAAACCGTCCGAGAAAAGAAAACCTTCGCTTCTGCCTTCAAACATCACCGCGTTCTCGTTCCTTGCTCGGGGGGGTATGAATGGCGCAGGAAGAAGGGCGCAAGCAAAAATACGCTTTTGGTTTGCCAGGTGGTGAACCGATATTAATGGCTGGCATTTTGTTTCCATCAGAACGCGGCCAGCAGTTAGTCACGTTAACTACCTCCCCAACAGAACAAGCTGCCCAATACCATTCAAGAATGCCGTTGCTAGTGAGCCCAAACGATGTTGACTTCTGGTTTAACTCGGCACCCGAAGAACTTGATCCGATATTGCGCACGCCAGAGTTGAACCTACTGATAGACGCTGCTTAATTCGATGGTCAGTGACCAAGATAATCCCAAGATCGTGATTTTGGACATATGACGAAAATGGATTGTTAGTCAGGTAGTTACGAGCTACATTTCCTCCTACACATTGGAAGATGCAAAACAACCTTTGATTAAGGACTAGATCCCCCATGGTTGAAAAGGAACAACTGCCTAGCTTTGCTGAAAACGTCCTTAAGCACATTTTGGATGATATCGGCGAAGTTGTTTACAGCTCACATGAAACCCTCAAGAAAGGCGACATTTACCTCTTGGGATTGAATCCTGGTGGTAGCGGTCAAGAGCATCCAGAAACAAAATCTCCGTATACCATTAGAACTCATCTTGAGCGCATGCTTAGGCGACACGAAAACTCATACTATGATGAAAGTTGGACAAATGGTCAGTCGAATTACCCTAAGGGTGGTGCGCCACTTCAGAAGCGGGTTATAGCGCTATTAGAAGGAATCGGCGCTGATCCTAAGACTGTCTGTGCATCCAATATCATATTCAAAACATCTCGTAGTTCTGCCGAACTGTGCTTTGGCCTAGCGGGACTATGTTGGCCAGTCCATGAGGCCATTTTGAAAATTGTCCAGCCAAGTTTAATCCTTACTTATGGCATCAATAAGGTTTCTGCCTATGAGTTTCTGAAGACCTTATTTTTGAAAGGGGATGAACTGCCTCCTCAACCAGCATCACATGGGAAATGGAATTGCCGCGGGTTCCACTGTGAGATTGATGGTAATCCGACATTCGTTGCAGCCGTTCCACACCTCAGTTACTACAGCCCGACCAATAAGCACGATGTGTTTAAGTGGATCGTGGATAATCAGAAGAAAGCTCAAGCTCGACAAAATAGAATGTAGTCGCACCAAGATAATCCCAAGATCGTGTTTTCAGTAATGTGACGTAATGTTGTTGTAAATCAGACTATTGCTGGTTACATTTCCTCCTACACAGCGGAAGAGGCAAGTCCGCAATTCAGGCTTCTTTCTAGAAGGCTATATTTGTATATAAAATGAGGTGATGAAGTGGTTGCGAAGAAGGAATCTAGAACTAGTTTCGTCAACAGGGTTATGGGGTTGTCATTCAACGGTACACAGGGGAAATATTCGTATTGTAATGACGAAACTAAGCAAATTCTCTTTAGTTTGAATTCATCTAATGATGACCCTTACTTAATATTGAGTCCTGATTGGCATGGCTATAGCCACTCAATTAAACATATCAACAAGGTGATAAATGAAGGTTATGATTTACTAGTCTTCAAAACTAAAACCCGTAGAAATAAGAATGGCGAGGTAGTAGCGGATGGTTTTGACCCATACGTAGAACAGAGAAAACTGATGTCTCGCGGTGATGAATTTCTTGCTGTTCCATTAGAGATTACATTTGAAGATGTTGATGAGGCGTTTAGAGAAAAGGTCATAAAATCTTCAAATGATTCTGCCGAAGATCGTCGTAAGCGTTTGAAAAATGCTCAATCCAAACCAAAAAAAATAGTCCTATCAGCCATAGTTTATGACAGAAATCCTGACGTAGTAGCCGAGGTTCTCGACAGAGCTCATGGTTGTTGTGAAAAGTGTAAGAATCCAGCTCCATTTAACCGAAAGTCAGATGGTAGTCCTTACTTAGAAGTACACCATAAAATTCCACTATCGAAAGATGGTGATGATACTGTTGATAATGCAATAGCTCTTTGCCCTAATTGCCATAGAGAATTGCACTACGGTCGTTTATAGAGGTTTCCTTAAGTCGCGGTGATTCATTTTTTGACTGATATTGGTGTGGCATTAAGTGATTGAATTGTTGACGTTTCAAAAAAAGAGGTTTATTCTGCTCCTGACGATGGGATAAATCCATATGAAAGCCGCTCACTGAAGCGGCTTTTTTACGTTCTAGCCTCGGCATTTGCCGGGGCTTTTTCGTTTCTGCCATTCACTACGCACTAGCAGGCGTTCATAACCAAGAGCCTATAGAGAATGAGCCTGAGAGATGTCGTTTTCTCTTGGGGCGGTATCTCTGTGCTAGCAGGCTCATTCTCTATAGGAGCTTTACCATGACTTATCGAGTAGACGCGGCATTGGACTTTCATCGGCTAATTACAGTCCCGAATGGCACTCCTGTTACTGACTCGTTGTTGGTTGCCAAAGCGTTTGGTAAGCGTGTACTAGCTCAGACCTGATCTGACAGTTACCCATTTTTCTGGTGCCTCCGTCAGATTAGATTTGAGCTAAATTCTT
>NZ_JARFTS010000046.1:0-5667 GCF_029167175.1 Shewanella sp. A32 | reverse complement strand
GAGCTTGCTCTAGTATAGAAGGCCCCCTTTTAGGGGGTAATCACAAAGCCACCTTCTTCAGAAGGTGGTTTTTTACTAAATGACATCAGTTATTTGACTTCGGTATCCAGGACTAAGTTGCCTTCGCCGCCGACATCCACACTGGCAACACTCCCTTTCAGATCACCTGGTTCTGGCTTGACGTTACCATGCTTGGACAATACCGCAATAATTTCAACCGCTTTAGTGGTACTCAACTTAACGCTGCTGCCCATGCTAGTAGAATCATCTAAGGTAACGGTGACAGGTAGCGCCTTGGCACTGACTTTGGTCGCTGCGACTGGCACGCTAGGGCCTTCAGTTGGACGGGCAAAAATAAACACAGTGTCTGTATCACTGATTTTGCCTGCCAATGCTGGCGCTACTGATACTTTCACAGTGACAGTCCCGGCGGTTGGCTGCTGAGTCGCATCGGCCGCAGAAGCTTCTCCCTGCTTCAACTTATTGTGAGTCGCATCATCGGGCATTGGGCCAGTATTGCCTTGCAGACGCATTTTGGCAGTATTCACTGCGTCAATGAGCGCGGCACGGTCGACGTCGTTACGGTCACTGTCGAGAATTGTCTGCCAGCTGTCGATGGCTTTCTGATAATCGGCGGTGTAAAACGCATTCATCCCGACCAGTAACAGGGTTGAAGGATCTTTAGGATCCATTTTCAACGCTTGATCAATTAATGATTGCACAATCGGGATCATGCGTTGACCGGCTTTATAGTAAAGTGCTGTTGCTTTAGGACCGAGCAGTTCAGCATGTACCCCGACCAGATCCATCACCTTGTCAAAGGCTTGTACTGCTTTGTCAAATTCACCGGCAGATATATAGGCGTGTCCCAGACTAAACCAAGCCTGACTGTTATCGGGTTCTTTGGCGACCGCGGTTTCCAACATATTTACCCGTTTCGCCATCAATTGTTCAGGTGTCATCCCCGCATGTGGATTGGCAGGATCGGCTGCAGTCGCTTCCACTTCCTGATAGGCCCCTAAGTGATAATAGGCGTAACCGGCTAATGCCAGCACTGCCACCGACATCAGGCTCGGCCACAGCAGACCGCGAGGCTTGTTAGATACCGCGAGTGTTTCATCTTTAGCCTGCTTCATATCCTGCAGCAGACTGATTTCGAGTTCTTTCTTCAACGATTCAAATTCTTGGTCATCCAAGATACCTTCACTGTGTTCTTTTTCCAGCGAGGTCAGACGTTCGTTGAACAGTTCTAAGTTAGTTTTTTTGCGTACTTCAGTTTCCCCGGCTTCCAGCAATTTTTTCTGGCGGAAATGCGGGACCCAGATCAGCGCAAGACTGATCAGCACAACGATTGCGATGAAAATCCAGAATGTGGTCATTATTATGTTTCACTTTGGTTGGAGATAAAGCGGAAAGTCGCCTACCGCAAGCCTTGAGCGCAAATTATACGTAAAGATGATTCATTGAACAGTAATATAACCATAACGTTATGAGTTAATCACGATAGTTGGGCACTGGTTCACAGATCCTCATCTCTGGTAAAAAAGTGATGAAACTTATGTGAAGAACATGGGTCACAGCAAAGAGTCATGCCAGATATATGAAGAAAATCCGGGCGTTGCCGCAGAATGAGAGCCGTCACCCAGATTTAGCGCAAAGTGGCAGACAGGAACAAAAGCAAATACTAAAATGAGCTAAAGCTCAATTAAGATACTCTAGTTAATAAAGCTTTATTTTTGATATTAATCATTGGCTTAGGATCTATGAGTTCTTAAGTTGTGTATGGTAGTTATTCCTATCAGGAATGATGCGGAACGTAAAACCGAGGAAAAACCATGATTCCAGAACTTGGACATCTCTCAATGATCATCGGGTTAGCATTCGCTGTATTGCTCGCCACGGTGCCTTTGATAGGTGTTGCCCGAAAAGACCAGTACCTGGTGCGCTACGCCTGGCCGCTCAGCTACGGTATGACCTTATTTATTCTTCTCGCTGTTGTTTCTCTTGCATACAGCTTCGCAGTGGATGATTTCTCAGTTGCTTATGTGGCACATCATTCCAACTCCGAATTGCCAATCTTCTTTAAGATTGCCGCAGTCTGGGGTGGTCATGAAGGGTCATTGCTGTTCTGGGTATTCGCCTTGTCCATTTGGACCTCTTCAGTTGCTTTATTTAGTAAAGGACTAGAAGAAGTATTTACTGCGCGAGTATTGGCAATTCTGGCGGTGATCGTGATTGGTTTCAGCTTATTTATGTTGCTGACATCCAGTCCGTTTGAGCGCTTGTCGCCAGCACCAATGGAAGGTCGTGACCTGAACCCCATGTTGCAGGATGTGGGACTGATTTTCCATCCGCCAATGTTGTACTTGGGTTATGTAGGCTTCTCGGTCAGCTTCGCGTTTGCGATCGCGGCTTTACTGAGTGGCCGGCTTGACTCTGCATGGGCTCGCTGGACTCGGCCTTGGACAATGGCAGCTTGGATCTTCCTGACTGGCGGTATCGCTCTGGGTTCCTGGTGGGCATATTACGAGTTGGGCTGGGGCGGCTGGTGGTTCTGGGACCCAGTAGAAAACGCTTCCTTTATGCCTTGGTTGGTAGGAACTGCGTTGTTGCACTCTCTCATCGTGACTGAAAAGCGCGGTGCGTTCCGTAACTGGACGGTACTGTTATCTATCTTTGCATTCTCGCTGAGTTTGCTGGGTACCTTCATCGTACGTTCCGGTGTGCTGACCTCCGTTCATTCATTTGCTGCTGACCCAAGCCGCGGTATGTTTATTTTGCTGCTGTTGGGCCTGACAATTGGTGGTTCGCTGACACTGTTCGCGTTCCGTGCCAGTGAAATGAGCAGCCCTGCTCGATTTGAGCTGCTGTCTAAAGAAACCATGTTGTTAGTATGTAACGTGCTGCTGACCGTCGCCGCAGGCACCGTGCTGCTGGGTACTTTATACCCACTGCTGATTGATGCGTTGCACATGGGTAAAATTTCAGTTGGACCTCCATACTTCAACGCCGTATTTGTGCCACTGGCAATTGCGTTGTTTGCCTTTATGGGGATTGGCCCTATCATCCGCTGGAAGAAAGCCAAGCCGGGTGAACTCAAGCGCCAGTTACTGATCCCTGCGCTGGTTTCTCTGGTGTTTGGTGTGGTCATGCCTTTTGTCATTGATGGTAAATTCAATGCTTGGGTGATGTTTGGCCTTGGCATGGCCTTATGGGTACTGCTGTCAACATTGCGTGTTGCCTATAACATCGTGAAACCTAACGATGGCGAACTGAGTCTGGCACGTATGGGCCGCAGCCAATTAGGGATGATTATTGCCCATATTGGTATTGCCGTATCGGTTGTGGGCGCCACTATGGTGTCTAACTATGCTCAAGAGAAAAGTGTCCGCATGGGACCTGGCGTAAGTCAGGAACTGGCGGGATATACCTTCCATTATCTGGAAACTAAAGATGTGGTAGGTCCTAACTACACTGCTAAGCAGGGGCAAGTTCGGGTCACTAAAGATGGTAAAGAAGTGGCATTCCTGAAACCCGACCGTCGTATTTATAATGTTCGCACTATGGATATGACTGAAGCGGGTATTGATTGGGGTTTCTTCCGCGATCTTTATATCACCATGGGTGACCCTATCAGCAAGACTGAATTTGCCGTGCGTCTGAACTACAAGCCATTTGTACGTTGGTTGTGGTTCGGTGGTGTGTTTATGATGATTGGCGGTCTGTTTGCAGCGTCTGATAAGCGCTATCGTGCTAAACAGAAAGCCGTTGAACCTATTGAAAGTGATAAGAAGGCCAGTCTGGCATCTGCCTGAGTGAGATAGAAAGGTTGAATATGAAGAAGTTGCTACTTTTTATTCCGCTGGTGTTATTCCTGGTAATGGGCGTGTTCCTGTATCGGGGGTTATACCTGAATCCTCAGCAGTTGGATTCAGCGCTGGAAGGCAAAGCGGTACCGGATTTCAACTTATCTAAGTTGGAAGACCCAAAGGTCATGATCACCAATCATGACCTGAAAGGTCAGGTTTACATCATGAACGTCTGGGCGACATGGTGTCCTAGCTGTAAGTATGAACATCCTTATCTGGTTCATCTGTCACGTCAGAACATCGTGCCTATCTACGGTATCAACTATCGTGATCAGCGCGGTCTTGCGGTTGAAGAGCTGAATCGGGAAGGCGATCCCTACACGATGAATATCTTTGATCCCGACGGCAAACTCGGGTTAGATCTTGGTGTGTACGGCGCACCGGAAAGCTTTATTGTCGATCATAACGGGATCATCCGCTTCCGTTATGCCGGCCCGGTGGACATGCGGGTATGGAATGAAACCATTTACCCAATTGTTAAGAAGCTCCAACAGGAAGCGACTACCGCTCAACAGGAAACCACTAAAGAAGGAAAAGCGTCATGAAAGCTTTGCTGAAGGTCTTTGTTAGTGCGTTGTTGGCATTCGGCGTCGCTTACCAGGTATCGGCTACACCGGTCGATACCTACCAATTTAAAAACGAAGCCAATCAGGAACACGCCATGAAGTTGGCTCGCAGTCTTCGCTGCCCGCAGTGTCAGAATCAGGATATTGTGGATTCGAACTCTCCGGTAGCGCGAGATTTGCGTATGGAAGTCTACAAAATGGTGGATGCTGGCAAGAGTGACAGTGAAATCATTGAGTTTATGACCAGTCGCTATGGTGAGTTTGTGTTGTATAAGCCGCGTTTGGAAACCAAAACTTATATTCTGTGGTTAGGTCCCGTGGCACTGTTGTTGTTCGGTGGTTTAATCGGATTTTTATTTATTCGCAAGCAACGTCATAACAACGCAAAATCGCAGGAACTCTCTGCGGAAGATCAACAGCAACTTGCTGAATTACTCAAACAGCAAAAATGAAACGGTTGCCTTCAGCACTATTGGTAGGATTGCTGCTGCTCGCCTTTGGCAGCAGTGCCAATCCTGCCGCGTCAACCGATAAAACGAAAGCCGCAACGGAGTCTACCGTCGACAAGATCAATATTCTTGCCCACGGTTTTCCGTTAAAGCCAGTTCCCTTCACCGATGCCGAAGATAATCCCCACGACTTCAGCCAATATCGTGGCAAAGTACTGCTGGTCAATATGTGGGCAACCTGGTGTCCGCCCTGTGTGCGCGAATTACCTGCATTGCAACGTTTCGCTAAAAAATTCGATCAGGAAAAGTTGGCATTTTTGCCAATATCGATCGATCAGGAAGGTAAGGATAAGGTAAAGCCATTCTTAGTTTCTGTGGGAATGCCTGACTTCGACAGCTTCTATGATCCGAAAATGGCTTTGGATGCTATCTTTCCGTTAGATACGATTCCTGCGACCTTCATTTTGGATGGTTCAGGGACACTAATTGCTTTTGTACGCAGCTTTGTTGATTGGGATGATCCCAAGGCAGAAGCGTTACTCAACAGCTTGATAGAACGAGAGCAACAGCGAAAATCCGAGACAGTTCATGCGGTTAAAATAATGTCTGAGGCTAAGACGCTGTAGCGCCATTCGCCGTTCAGATCTCGTAAAAAGATCGCCTTTGCCTAAAAGATCGGCAAGCGATCTTTTTTCTTTGAAATACCGCTTGCACAAAACTATAAGCTCCCTATAATGCGCACCCACTGACACGGCAACAGCGACACGCTGGCGGTGTTGAGGA
>NZ_JARFTS010000045.1:0-6951 GCF_029167175.1 Shewanella sp. A32 | reverse complement strand
TGGGTCGTTAGCTCAGTCGGTAGAGCAGTTGGCTTTTAACCAATTGGTCATAGGTTCGAATCCTATACGACCCACCAAAATCCCACAAGTGTGGGCCGTTAGCTCAGTTGGTAGAGCAGTTGACTCTTAATCAATTGGTCATAGGTTCGAGCCCTATACGGCCCACCAAATCTCCTTCATTCCTTATGCGGGTCGTTAGCTCAGTCGGTAGAGCAGTTGGCTTTTAACCAATTGGTCATAGGTTCGAATCCTATACGACCCACCATTTTCTGTCTGAATGCACTCAGTCGCTATCAAGATTCCTTTGCAAAATAAAAAAGCACCCGAAGGTGCTTTTAGAAGCCAATATGTGGAATTCGCTTAAAGCAAAGCATTCTCACGAACGTAGGCTTCGAAGTCGGTACAGCCGCCGATATGTTCCTTATCAATGAAGATCTGCGGTACAGTTTCTACTGGCTTGCCGACAGTTTTTTCTAAATCCGCTTTGGTAATACCTTCTTCATAGATATCAACATATTTGTAGCTAAAATCGTCACGCGCTTGAGTCAGCTGATCTGATAACTGTTTGGCTCTTACACAGTAAGGACAGCCGGGACGACCGAAAATAACAACGTGCATAATAACTCCCTTCACTAACAATGCTGCCGTTATAACACAGTGTTTAGGGTTGCAGAAGTGGTGTTACGCATACTTCTGTCAACAATATGTTTGTTCAGTCTGGTAACGCCCGTGGTAATCAAAATATTTTTCCAATAACACCCAGTGTTTCCCCTGCTTTTTTAATAACAAAAGATCCGGGGAACGCCATCTTGTTGAGTGCGCTAATAATTCTTCTGAGTTGCGAAAAGAAGGCAGGGGGAGCCCTGGGGTTTTATCGTGCGGGTATAGAAATACTGCATATAACGCTTTGCGTTGAGCCGCTGTTGTTAAGCGAAAATGTTCATTAAAGTGATTACCATCAAGATCAATATACTCAACGGTCAGCCCTGAGGTGGTTGCAACGAGTTGCATCTGCTGCACACGAAACAGATGATGATGTTTTTGTTCTAACACTTCTTTGAGGCGCTTGTCGGGGTCAACCAGCTGTGAATGACATTCAACGCAGGCTCTTGCCGCGATATCATTTTCTGCTCCGCAATCAGGGCATAAACGCGCTCTAAAACGATAACTACATTGTTGTGATTTTGAAGCCCTAGCCACAAGTCCCTGACAACGTCTGCCAAAATGCTCAAGGATTTCCCCTTGATTACTGGTCTTACCCCAGAAAATATTGGCAAAACCACATTCAGGGCACACCACTTGTACTGGCACGGTGTCGGCTGTTGGGCGCGGCTGACTGATCTGCGGACTATAGAGATCAAAACCGTTGGCCGCATAATCGATGATCAGGCAATCCTGCTTTCCTTCATATAGCCGCAGCCCCCGGCCGACCATTTGCTGGAAAAGTCCTACAGATGCTGTCGGCCTCATGATCGCAATCAGATCGACGTGGGGGGCGTCAAATCCCGTGGTAAGTACCGATACATTCACTAAAAATTGCAGTTGTTGCTGTTTAAATTTACCGATGAGCGTATCTCGTTCGGCACCCGGCGTGTCTGCCGTAATTAGCGCCGCGGTTTCCGGAAGTAGCGCGATTATTTCCTGGGCATGGCGCACTGTCGCCGCAAATATAATTACGCCGCGACGACTTTTCGCCAACTGCATTAGCTGCGTCACAATGGCTGAGGTTGCCCGACCACTATGATCGAGTAACGAGTCGACTTCGGCAGCATTATAATTGCCATGATTGTCCGGCTTTAATTGACTGAAATCATACTGTGCAGATAACCCATCCAATAATCTTGGCGGTGTCAAATATCCCTGTTTGATTAACGGGCGTAACGGTAATTCGAAAATGCAGTCGTCAAAAATGCCCGCATCAAGGTTGCCTACTCGACCATGATAATGACGTTTGTATATCCAGCCGCTGCCAAGTCGATAGGGGGTTGCGGTGAGCCCCAGAAGATGCAATTTGGGATTATGCTGGCGCAACTGTTGTAATAACTGATGGTATTGACTCTGATCGTCGTCGCTGACTCGGTGGCATTCATCAATGATAACCAGTGAGAACGCTTGGCTGAATGCTTGTGGATTGCGCGCTGCTGACTGAATTCCCGCCACTACTACTTTACCGCTACTGAGTTTCTGATTTAACCCGGCTGAATAAACGCTAATATCGTCTGTTAGCAGTGATGCTTTATCAGCATTTTGTGCGACCAGTTCTTTGACGTGCGTTAATATCAACACTTTCCCGCGGGCAATTCGTGCAAGCTCAGCAATTACAATGCTTTTACCTGCTCCCGTTGGCAATACGATTACAGCACTGCCATGCTGATGGCGAAAGTAACTAATTGCCGCATCCACAGCGCCTTGTTGATAGTCACGTAACTTTATGGAATGACTGACTGACATCGTTAAAAGATACACTTTGAGAGAACTGCAGCATACCACACTGCAACCGGTTGCTTTGCTACATGTCGGTGATTGCACAAAATTTATCAAACTTTTTTGGGCCGCAGTTGTTTCAGGCGTTTTTTACTTTGCTAAAATGGCATCCTCACTGGTCAAATTCCTGTGATTAAAGTAAAATTTGCCTCTTTTTTATGTGACAAACGAAGATACCTTACGCAGCCTAAAAGGCCGCCATGCACTGGAAGGGAAGATGCAGCAGTTAACAGAGATCGTACAACAGGCCTTAGCCGCCATCGATGGGGCCGATGATCTGAAAATTCTCGATGAAATCCGTGTCGATTACCTTGGTAAAAAAGGCAAAATTACCGACATGATGAAACTGATGGCTACTTTAAGTCCGGAAGAAAAACCGGCTTTTGGGCAGCAAGTGAACCTCGCTAAACAGCAGGTGCAGCAATATCTGTCTCAACGTCTCGAAAATCTCAAAGCCGCTGAGCTTGAAGCCAAACTTAGTGCTGAGAAAATCGATGTGACTTTGCCTGGAAGAACACTGGGCAATGGCGGATTGCACCCTGTGACTCGCACTATTGAACGTATTGAAGCCTTTTTTGGGGAATTGGGGTTCAGTGTGGTTCAAGGGCCAGAGATCGAAGATGGGTATCACAACTTTGATGCGTTGAATATTCCTGCACATCATCCAGCCCGTGCTGACCATGACACCTTTTATTTCAACCCTGAAATCGTATTGCGTACGCAGACTTCAGGGGTGCAAATTCGCACGATGGAAGTAGAAAAACCGCCATTGCGAATTATCTCTCCGGGACGTGTCTACCGTAATGACTACGATATGACTCACACCCCGATGTTCCATCAGGTTGAAGGCTTGATGGTTGATGAGAACGTCAGCTTTACTCAGTTGAAAGGTATTTTGCACGATTTCCTGCGCAACTTCTTTGAAGAAGACCTGGAGATCCGTTTCCGTCCATCTTATTTCCCATTTACTGAACCTTCTGCAGAAGTCGACGTTAAAGGTAAGAACGGTTGGTTGGAAGTGTTGGGATGCGGCATGGTACATCCTAATGTGCTGCGCGGTGTAGGTATTGATCCTGAAAAATACTCTGGTTTTGCTTTTGGTATGGGCGTTGAGCGTTTGACGATGCTGCGTTATGGCGTGACCGACTTACGTGCCTTCTTCGAAAACGATCTACGTTTCCTCAAGCAATTTAAATAACGGAGTTCAAGTATTATGAAATTCAGTGAATCCTGGCTTCGTGAGTGGGTTAATCCCGCGGTTAGCCGTGATCAGTTAGCTCAGCAAATCACTATGGCCGGGCTTGAAGTTGATGAAGTTGTTGCAGTCGCTGGCAGCTTTTCTGGCGTAGTCGTGGGGGAAGTCGTTGAATGCGCTCAGCATCCAGATGCTGACAAACTGCGCGTAACCAAAATAAACGTTGGCGGCGAAGAGCTGCTGGATATCGTTTGTGGTGCCCCAAACTGTCGTCAAGGGTTAAAAGTGTGTGTAGCCACTGTAGGTGCAGTGCTGCCAGGCGACTTTAAAATTAAAAAAGCCAAACTGCGCGGACAGCCATCCAATGGCATGCTGTGTTCTTACAGTGAGTTGGCGATTGATATTGAAAGTGACGGTATCATTGAGTTACCACTAGACGCGCCATTAGGTGTTGATGTTCGCAAATATCTTGACTTGGATGATGCGGTCATTGATGTGGATTTGACGGCTAACCGTGCGGACTGTCTCGGCATGGTCGGTATTGCCCGCGAAGTCGGTGTGCTCAATCGTATGGCTGTGACCGAGCCAAGTTGGCAATCAGCGGCGGCGACGATTGATGCTAGTGTCAGTGTTAAGGTGCTGGCCAAAGACGCTTGTCCTCGCTATCTCAGCCGTGTTGTGAAAAATGTTGATGTCAAAGCTGCCACTCCGGCATGGATGGTGGAAAAGTTGCGTCGTAGTGGTATTCGCTCCATCGATCCTATCGTGGATATCACCAATTTTGTGCTGGTGGAATATGGCCAGCCGATGCATGCGTTTGATTTGGAAAAGATTGATGGCGATCTGACTGTTCGCTTGGGTGATGGTAAAGAACAACTGACATTGCTTGATGGTAGTGAAATCACTGTGCCCGCTGACACACTGGTGATTGCCGATAACAATAAGGCCCTTGCACTCGCCGGGATTTTTGGCGGTGAGCATTCAGGCGTTTCCGCAGAAACCCAGGATATCGTGCTGGAATGCGCATTTTTTGCGCCTTTGGCAATCATGGGTAAGGCTCGTAACCTCGGCTTGCACACCGACGCCAGCCACCGTTTTGAACGTGGTGTCGATCCTCAGTTACAGCACAAAGTGATGGATCGCGCAACGCGTCTGATCCTAGATATTTGCGGTGGTGAAGCCGGCGTCATTGTTGAAGCGAAATCTGAGGAATATTTACCTCAACCGGTAGAAATCACATTGCGTCGCAGTAAGCTCGATAAGTTGCTGGGGCATCATGTGCCGGATAACGATGTGGCGGAAATCCTTGCGCGTTTGGGCTTCGTCGTTAAAACGATTGAATCCGGGTGGCAAGTCACTACGGCAACTTACCGGTTTGATATGGCGATTGAAGAAGATCTTATCGAAGAAGTTGCGCGAATTTACGGTTACAACAGTATTCCTAACGAAGCGCCTTTGGCACGTTTGAACATGACACGTCACAGTGAAGCCAATGTCAAATTAGCAAAAGTGCGTGATCTGTTGACGGCAAGAAGTTTTCAAGAAGCTATTACTTATAGTTTTGTTGACCCTAAATTGCAGCAATTGGTACATCCGCAGCAACAGGCATTGGTATTACCCAATCCGATCTCGAGTGAAATGTCAGCAATGCGGCTTTCACTGTTCACTGGATTGTTGGGAGCAGTGGGTTATAACCAAGCCAGACAACAAGGCCGAGTCAGGTTATTTGAAACTGGTTTGCGCTTTATTCCTGATGATTCAGCGGAAATGGGTGTGCAGCAGCAAGCGGTGTTAGCCGCAGTGATTGCCGGACCGCAGAGTGATGAACACTGGACGATTGAATCAAAATCGGTAGATTTTTTCGACTTAAAAGGTGATTTAGAAGCGCTTATTGGCTTGACAGCATCAGAGGCTGAATTTAGCTTTAGAAGTGCTTCGCACTCTGCGCTGCATCCAGGACAATGTGCTGAAATCCTGAGGAATAATCAGGTCGTTGGGGTCATCGGTGCCGTTCATCCTGCGTTAGAAAAGCCGTTCGGTCTAAATGGTAAAACTATCGTGTTTGAACTGCAGTTAGATGCCTTATTACAAGGCGCTGTACCGCAAGCAAAGGCCATTTCGAAGTATCCGGCTAACCGCCGAGATATCGCTGTTGTGGTCGATGAAGCCGTGATTGCTGAAAATATCCTGTCAACGATAAAAAAAGTTGGCGGAAATCAGTTGGTTGGCTTAAACTTGTTTGACGTATACCGAGGCAAGGGTGTTGAGCCTGGCAAGAAGAGTCTGGCGATAGCACTTACGTTACAAGATAACGCTCGTACCCTTGAGGAAAAAGAGATTGCAGCGACTGTTGAGTCGGTAGTTTCAGTCCTTAAGTCCGAGTTCAACGCATCGTTGAGGGATTAAAGTATGGCACTTACCAAAGCCGAAATGGCAGAGCATCTTTTCGAAACACTCGGAATTAATAAACGGGTCGCCAAAGATATGGTAGAAGCGTTTTTCGAGGAGATCCGGTTAGCGCTTGAAAATGGCGAACAGGTAAAATTGTCTGGTTTCGGTAATTTTGATCTGCGGGATAAAAACCAAAGACCTGGTCGTAATCCTAAGACCGGTGAGGATATCCCAATTTCTGCTCGTAGAGTCGTGACTTTCCGCCCAGGACAGAAATTGAAAAGCCGTGTAGAAGCTGCCAACAAATAAAACCATTCGGCGGCGGTTATAGCGCTAAATCTCTGGTAGACAAAGGCCACCATCGGGTGGCCTTTTCTTTTAAGAAGTTACTAATAGGGTCTTGGCACGTTTCATCTCAGTATGTTACCTAGAACGTCGGCTTATTATCGTGACATACCTGTGGCTGAGGCTTTCTGGAGACCTCTGGAAATGCCCGCGGTTCAAAGAGAAAGGGAACTTTAGCTTGTTCCAACAAATGAATTACCGTTCTATTTGTAGTGAACTCCGTTGCACTCCTCATCGTTTTTCACAACTCGAAGAAAGTACTGCGCCATGAGGGCTTTAAAACTCACCATTGTTATGCGCCGATGACGTCGGCATCCACATAGTTACGGCTAATCTGAATCTGATTGTCTGCGGTATCGTCCATTGTTGTTTCTGCAGGGTGAAGTATTCGCAGAGTAAATATCAAAATATCTCGTTGATTTACAATGATATTGATTTCAATGGTGAGAAAATAAAGATTGGTTGCGGGAGCTGGATTTGAACCAACGACCTTCGGGTTATGAGCCCGACGAGCTACCAGACTGCTCCATCCCGCG
>NZ_JARFTS010000044.1:0-7021 GCF_029167175.1 Shewanella sp. A32 | reverse complement strand
TTGCTGTGACACAGGCATAGCAGCAACCAGTCTTGGCGCGAGCGCCTGACTGATCAGCATCATTGCCAGTGTTGTTAGTAACAGCAAGTTTCGCATCATTGAAAATTTATGCCGTAGTGAAGATTCGATGGGAAGATGACACATACCTTATATAAGGTTCAAGCACTAACTAAATTTAAATTTTTGTTTTTGATCAAGATCAATTATTTATTGGCTTTCTGGAACTTCTAAAAATGTTCACATATTGTATACATTCCACTCGTAAAGACAGCCAACAATAGAGTTATTATCTATGCACGGGGTCGATATCACCGTACATTATTTAACTCGAAAAATATGATTAGGTACCTAAATCTAAGAAGATTTTGTCGACCGTTTTAACAAATTGTCGGGTGTGGCTGCCAGACTTTATGTTGACCAACAAACCTGAGAGGAGGTCAGCATGAAAAAGTTATCTCCAGGAAAATGTAATGGCATAAAGCGCCCCTTCAAGCTAGAAGAAATCTGGCGGATCAGAACTCGACTTGAACTTGAAAACAACCTGATGCTAATTGCACTGCTAAACCTAGCCATTGATAGTAAGTTGAGAGCGAGCGATTTGCTAAATCTGCACGTTTACGATGTATCTTCGCAAGGAGTGATTTATGAAAGGGTACAATGCGTTCAGCAAAAAACAGGCACCGATGTGCATTATGAAATAACCCCGAGAACGCAACAAAGTATCAGTCGGTGGATCTGCTTTGCTTCCTTAGATTCGGGGAGCTTTCTGTTCCCCAGTAATCGCCATAAAGGGCAACCTATCAGTTACTCGTTCTATCGCTCCATTATCAGGAATTGGGCCTCAAAACTTGGGCTGAACGCCGATTATTATGGAACACATTCTATGCGCCGAACGAAGGCAACACTGATCTACGCCAGAACAAAAAATATTAGGGCCGTACAGCTGTTGTTAGGGCATTCAAAGCTAGATAACACCATCCGTTATCTAGGGGTTGAACTTGAGGATGCTTTGCGACTTTCAGAAGAGACAGAATGTTAGGACAATTGAAACAGGCTTTTCTTGCCTCTGAAAAGCCTGTGCCCCATTGCAATTCAGTTGTGTGATTTTGGGCTAGATCTAACACACAAAGATTGACCAAATTTTAGTAATGCGACAAAGTTACTACGTAATCAGTTGATAAGCGCTGATTAAGTATACTGCTTTCAAGCAAGCTTGAGGTGTTAGTGTTGCAGATGAAGCGAGCTTGCACGCAACCACCGCCAGCCAGCTTCAAGTGAGGAACAAACATTCTCAAGGTTGGCGGAATACGGAGAGTTCAGATACAAGGAAGTCAAATAGCCCGTCATCATGCGCACCTCCTACGTAATCTGTCACTCACAAAACAAGCCACGGCAACGGACACGAAAAACCGCGCCGTTGCGTTATGATCGTTAGTCTACACAAAGGAAATTTATGCAAGTACCTGAGTTTGCTGGGTATTTCCCATCTGAGGAGGATCTGGATGCTCAGCAAAAAGCGTTCTACAGAAAGGTCGAAAAATCACTCGACCTTGGTGACTTTATCGATATCGACGGCAATATTGGATATGTCTTTGTCTATTTGTATAAGCTATTAGCTAAATGGAACACAAAAGGTTTTGAATCACTATCAGAGTTTCTAATATATATTTCTGAGCTGTATAAGCATGAAGAAAAACTTTCCAGTTACTGTCTTTTTTGGGCATACGATTGCCTTCTTGGTCTTGAAAGATATGACGATTACTTAGAGAAAACCGAGCCAAAAGTTCTAACAGGAACAAGCACTCATTCTTCTAACCTAAGAATAAACGTCCAGAGGAAAATAGGCCTCCAGGCTAACCCCATTGATATATTGCTAATGTGCGGAGGGAGGAAAACAAAGTTTATCACCAATAATCAAGCGTTATACAAAGAAAAGATTATTGACTGTTTTAATGAATATGGTGAAGAAAATGAAGACTGGTTTGCTATATTCGATTCATGGCTGTCAAATGAAAACTTATATCATCATAGCTTATTCAATGGAGCACCTTTACGGGATAAGCCTGCGTTAAGTTGGAAAATAAAGGCTTATTACTCTGCCTACGATCATTTGGGGAAAATTAAAGAAATCTCTAAAGATGCAGAAAATAAAGCAAGGGAGTTATTAGGAGTCCCAAAGATCGGGGAAGGGTGGGTTTCTGAAACTGAGCTTTATAGGAAGTTAGAAGGTGAATTTTTCAAAACAAAGGTAATACAGCATGGTCAACCATCTTGGTTAGGGCGCCAACATTTCGATATATGGTTTCCAAACTGGAAAATTGCAGTAGAGTATCATGGGAAACAACACTTTGAGCCTGTCGATTTCTTTGGTGGCGAGGAAGCATTTAAGAAAACTGTTGAACGGGATAAACGTAAGATTAATCTGGCTAGAAAACATGGTGTTAAGCTATTTGTTGTCACTGAGCATGATGATCAAGATGAGCTCATACAAGATATATACGAACTTTCTTCTAGGCGAAAGATATTGCCTCCATGCTATAACTAATTGGCCAAATTTCAGTAATGGCACAAAGTGGCTAATCTAACGGTAGCGATTGAGTAGATTGATTTTGTGTTAACTCCAGCACATCATTATTTTCCGAAATTTAGTATCGCTAGAACGAGCACCAAGCGCCTATTTTTTACAAGGATGAATATATGATTTGTGGAGCATGCAAGGCTGAGAACGATCATAATAGTATGTTTTGCAGCAATTGTGGGAGTGCACTTTTACCGGTAAAAAATGGGGTGGTAACTTACAGAGGTTATCTAAATCAAAATCAAGTCTTATGTGAATTTAATACTCATCTGCCACTAAGAAAATTCAAAGGAATTTCGAGATTGACTGGTGCACAGGTTGTAAAAGGTTCCGAAGTATTATTTGAAATTGATGATGATGATATTGTCAATCTTCGTTCAGTTCCCGAACCAGCACCAAGCTTGGAAACTTTTGATATTCGAGGTGGGGATTATCCTACTGGCGAGTATGTAATGTCTGAAGATGGTGCTTGTCTAATATCCACAAAAGGTCAAAAAATTTATGCATTCCTCGCTGGAGCCAAAGTCGAAAAGATTACAGAGGAACGAGCACAAGAAAAGCTAAAGAGTGTCATGATCGGTAGTGTCGCGGCTATAGCAACGTTGGGTGTGGGTCTTGCTGTTGGAGCCATGCATGCAGCTAAAAAGTTTTACCTTTTAGAAGTTACACTGGTATCAGGTAAATTTTTTATTGTTAAGTGTAGACCCAAAAGCTATGAAAAATTGCTGTTGTCCGCTCATAAATCTGCTCCTCTAGATATTGATATAGATAAGCTTTTTAACATTGAAAATATTAGAGATTGTGGGGGATTAGTCAGTAGTGAAATCAGTAATCTTGATAAGATCATCAGCCCTAAAACACGAAATTTATTGATGGGAATAGCTTTTGTTGTGTTTGTCGTAATAATTTTAGCAAACGCTAATTAAAATAGACATGCCCCATTACTTGTTTCGGCATCGTTTGCTGGAAGATTCTGGGACATGATTGTTGAGCACATTTTAGTAATACAACAGAGTGACTGTAATATCGGTGGCGATCTAATCATTAATGAGTATAGGTAAACACATAACAAACAAAGGCAGCATCGCCCTGCGGGCTGGACGCGCTAACGAGCGCCGCTGCTTTGGGCGTTACAAGTCTTAAGGAAGCGCAGAGAAATGGAAGATCCCTATAAAATATTTCGCGTTCTTATCAAATTCATGGATGAGAAATATGTGGATTCATTCTTAAATGATGGCCTCCTGTTCATGAATAATATTGATTATTTTAGAAACTACGAGGATGCAGATGTAGCACTTCGAGGAGATGTACACGAAGGTTTAGCTGCAACCTATAAGGCTGAGAGGCTTACGATCACACTCGGCGATCATCTTCTGGAGGGTGCTGTGGGCAAAGTAGACCTTCGTTATAACCATGAAGGTGATACCAATATCTACAGCATGACTAAAATTAGTGACGGCAAAATATTAGAGGCTGGTGATGCTGGTCTTTTCCTATCCGAAAAGTTCATAAAATTTGGCAATCGAGCAGTTGTTATAGGTGGCTCAAATATCGTTGAATTTGAGAGCAGATTAAAAAAAGCTCTTTCAAACGACTCGAATATATACACTCCACGAGAAGATAATGTGCTTGCAAAGCAAGTTTCATACTTAAGCCGTGAAGAGCATCATGGCCAAATGGACGTTTTCGATAAATTTTCTGATTATACGTGGCAGCACGAATGGAGAATTGCTTTTAAGCAGAAACAGGCCTCAGGCGCATATCCTCTAAAAATCGGCAAACTGTCTGATATCTCTAGCGTGTTTGAAACCGAATCTTTAATTAGGGAGCCGTTAAAGCTTGTGCCAAACAACTTGTAACAAGGCCATGAAATACGTTCCGGCCGCAGAATGCGCGGCCTCCACCGGACTGCCTACGCGTTGCTTCGGCAGCAGATTATGGCGGCGTTAGGCAATACATTATGGAGAGTAGTGAATGCCGGAGAATAAAGTAGCCAGAAAGGAAAGCGAAGTATTTAAAGAACTAGAAGATCTTTGCCATTCGCCCGGCTACGTTCACGTAATCGCATATTTCTGTTTTAGAGATAACACCATCAGGTATGCTGATGAAGTGAAGCCAGAAGACGTTTTGCAACAGTTTTCAATGGAGCGATTGGTAAGAACAGAAATATCCACCCTAATTGGAATGGTATGTAAAAAAGATATAGATGAAAGCTTACCTTCTCCAGACTTGATGCAGAAATATATTAGTAAAACTGACGCCCTACTTCAGGAATTGCATCATTCCATGATGCCGCCACTAAAAGAAATATTTGACCCAAGTAAAATTGGTGGCGATAGCTTTAATCCTTTCAATTCTGGCGCCGTATTAAGAGAATCAATATTTTATGGTGGAGAATCGGCATATCACTTTCAGTATAGAGATCTATCGAAAGATAAGTATAGAAAAGATAACGATTGGCTGATTGAAAATAAAGGCTACTCGCTTGAGCAGGCTATGTCTGTTATAGAGTCTATTCAGGTTTTTCAAAATGATAAGATTAATGATGTTTTCGCTGGTCTAATTGAAAAGCATCCGAATGAATGGAGTCTCTTTGAAGCCTATACGTTTTCTTCAGTAGAAATAGCCGGTAAATCCGAATTAAATGTTGATGTTGCTAAAAAAGTTATTGAGTCGTTTGTTTCGCCTGTTGGGCAGGAAGACTTTACCTCCTTAGATGACTTTAACCCGATAAACGCCTATCCAATCATAAAGCTTCAAGCCGACAAATACCTTTTGTTTCAAAATTACAGTTTGGTTGAGGCACTATATGAGACCCCATTTTTTTGGTTCCATTCGGATGCAGCATACAGAAGTATTGCGATGCGTCATCGAGGTGAATTTACCGAAGAATTTTCGAGTGCAAGGCTTAAGCGTGTTTTCGGAGAAAGGCGAGTATTTCAAAACGTTTATATATTAGACGAAAGGGGCAACAGGGTAGGCGAAATAGATGTGCTTGTAGTGTTTGCAAACAGAGCAATAGTATTGCAGGCAAAATCAAAAAAACTAACCATATCTGCTCGCAAAGGGAACGACATTTCTCTAAAGGATGACTTCAAAAAGGCGGTTCAAGATGCCTATGATCAAGCCCTGTCATGCTCCAATTGCTTAACCAATATTAGCTATAAAATAGTTGATGAGAAAGGTAATGAAATAGCATTCAGAAGAGATTTCAAAGAGATTTATCCTTTCTGTGTGGTGTCTGATCATTACCCAGCTTTGTCATTTCAAGCTAGGCAGTTCCTAGAGCAAAAGCCTACCGATGTAATCAAGCCAGCTTTTGTGATGGATGTCTTTTTCTTGGATGTCGCAACAGAAATATTAAAGTCTCCTTTGCATTTCCTAAGTTACGTTAATAGAAGGACGATGTATGGTGATAAAATATTATCCACACATGAGCTAACAATATTGTCGTACCATCTAAAACAGAATCTCTGGATGGATGGTGAATATACTATGATGCAGTTGGGAGATGATATTTGTGCTGACCTAGATCTTGCAATGCTAGCCAGACGAGACGGAATTCCTGGCAGTGCAACTCCAGATGGAATATTAACAAAGTACGAAGGAACGCACTTTGATCGGTTGGTTAAGGATATTGAATTACGTGACCATCCAGCCACGGTAGATTTCGGCTTTATGCTGTTGACGCTTAGCGGTGACACAATTGAAATGATTAATGACGGGATATCTAAGCTGATAGAGCTGGGGCAAAAAGATGGCAAACATCATGATTTAACGCTTGGTATAAGTGAAGACAGTTCGGGGCTTACTATTCATTGTAATGATGACTCAGACGCCGAAGCTGCAAAGCGGTTGGATCGTCACTGCGAGCTTAGGAAGTATGAACAGAAGGCTAACCAATGGTTTGGTGTTTGCATTGGCTCCGAATCCCAGAGATTGAGATTTGGGGTTAATAAGGATTTCAAATGGGAATGGTCAAATGAAATGGATGAGGCGACTAAAGATCTTCCCAAGCCGCAGACGTGGAAAGGAAAAAATAAGGTCAACTTTCAAACAGTAACTAGAAAATCGAAGAAAATAGGGCGTAATGAAAAATGCCCGTGCGGAAGTGGGAAAAAATACAAGAAGTGCTGCTCAAAGTAAGGATCTTGATCCGGCTATGCCTAACAAAAAGCTGCACACGGATAAATTACTCGCTGCGCTCCTAATTTACCGGTGAGATTGGCGTTAAACCATAGAAATTTTAATCCGAAAAGACTAATTAGTGCAAAAGTTCTATCACGTTTATGTCCAAATGTGAGTTTGAAACACAAGCAGTCATTCAACTACAGGCACATCTTGCTACGCAAGAACGCGAATAAAATGTACTAGCTCAGACCTGATCTGACAGTTACCCATTTTTCTGGTGCCTCCGTCAGATTAGATTTGAGCTAAATTCTT
>NZ_JARFTS010000043.1:0-7040 GCF_029167175.1 Shewanella sp. A32 | reverse complement strand
GAGTGGCCAAAGGGATCAGACTGTAAATCTGACGGCTCCGCCTTCGAAGGTTCGAATCCTTCCCCCTCCACCATTTTCTATTCGTTATTCGTTGTTATTGTCTCTACCTTTCTAACTAATCAATTTGTAGATATTTATGCGTTTGCACCGATAGTCGCCAATTGTGTGCAATACATTCCTTAATCGCTAACGCAGTCGCATTTGGCTTCTGGCTTATTGGCTGCAGACAGACCACCTTTCCGGTCAAGTCCACACCTTCAAGCAAGGACTCTAATTGCTCGATATGCCGCTGAGTCGCAACCGGATGCTTAATCTCATTGGCACGCGCCAACGCCTGTGATTGCACGTTCAAACCACCTTTCATGCCGATTTTTGGTGACACAGTAACCCAAGTTGACTGGCTGCATTTCACTTCAAAGGTGCCGCTCGTTTCAATCTGAGTGGTATAACCCGCGTGATTTAATGAATTGGTGAGTTCAACGAGATCAAACAGACAAGGTTCCCCCCCCGTTAACACCACATGCTTAGCTGAAAACGATTTCTGCTGAAATGCCTGCAGCAGTGTTTCTGCGTCATACCAGGCCCAACGACCAAGCTGACCATCCGTTTGCAATACCTGTTCAGCTGGCACTTCATTTTCCGGCGTTTGCTCCCATGTATGACGGGTATCGCACCATGGGCATCCCACAGGACAACCTTGTAAGCGCACAAAAATTGCTGGCAGGCCAGTATTAACGCCTTCTCCTTGAATGGTTTCAAACACTTCATTGATCGGATATTGCATACGCAGGCTCCTGAAAACTGACAAGGGATATTTCCCTCATTGCGGCGCGCCGTTATATAGCATCTTCTTGAAAATGGCAAACCTGACATCCGATTAAGGAATTCGCGCTATTTTGCGGTAAACTGTGCGCCATTCGCTAATTGAGTGTATCGGAAGATGCTCATGACACAGACAAAAAATCCCCCTATCCGTAAAGCTATTTTAGTCTTTAGTGGCGGTCAGGACTCGACAACTTGTTTAATCCAAGCACTGGAGCAATATGATGAAGTGCATGCGATGACGTTTAACTATGGTCAGCGTCATGCCCATGAAATTGATGTTGCCCGACGGCTTGCCCAAAAGTTAGGGGCCACCAGTCATAAAGTGATGGATGTAGGCCTCCTTAATGAGTTGGCGATCTCCGCGCTGACTCGCGACAGCATCCCCGTGTCGACTGAACTAATGGACAATGGTTTACCCAATACATTCGTGCCGGGTCGCAATATCCTGTTTCTCACACTGGCGGGGATATATGCCTACCAATTGGGTGCCGAGGCGGTGATTACTGGCGTCTGTGAAACTGATTATTCGGGTTATCCTGATTGTCGCCATGATTTTGTACGCGCATTGGAATCGGCGCTGGTTCAAGGGATGGATCGGCCGTTAAAACTCGTGACACCGTTGATGTGGCTCAATAAAGCCGAAACCTGGGCGCTCGCAGATAAATATGGCAAATTAGCGTTGGTTCGCGATGAAACGCTCACCTGCTATAACGGCATTGAAGGTCGTGGTTGTGGAGAGTGTCCCGCCTGTAAACTACGCCAACACGGTCTTGATGAATATCTGTCTAATAAGGCAATCATACAGCAACAACTGACACAAAAGAGCCGCACAGAATGAGTTGGCGTGACTCGCCATGGCTGACAGTATTGGCTGTCAGCTTACTCTGCGTTACGCTGCAGTGGTCAGGGGCGACCGAAGCACTGGAATATCAGCGACAGTTTATTGCTGATGGCCAATGGTGGCGACTATTGACCGGTAATCTACTGCATACCAATAACTGGCATCTGCTGATGAATTTAGCCGGTTTCTGGGTGGTGGTATTTATTCACCGCACGCACTATCACAACTTTCAATTAGCCTGCCTGCTCGCCATATTGCTATTGAGTGAAGGGCTTGGGCTTTGGTTAGCATTCCCAGCGCTCACGGCCTACGTCGGACTGAGTGGTATTTTGCATGGTTTATTTACCTACGGCGCACTTAACGATATCAGAATCGGCTGGCGCTCGGGTTATCTGCTCTTGGCAGGCGTTATTGCCAAGGTTATCTGGGAACAATTTATGGGCGGCAATAGTGAGGTGACACAGCTAATTGGCGCAAGAGTGGCCACTGAAGCACATTTAGTCGGCCTGGTTGACGGAATATTGGCGTTTATGCTGTTCCGTTTCATGTTCACCCTTTTTCCTTTTCAATCCAAAAACAAACGTTAATTTACACTTACCGAGTAAATAATACCGTTACAGACCTCAATGCGAACAAAAAACGTTCATATGTAATGTTTTGTATTTATTGGGTTATATGGCGTATTTATTGAATTACACAACCCTGGATTTTGAGTAAATCGTACCTATTGAGGGCGTTTTCTCAGTGAATGTTATCTACTCCCCCATGGGTAACTTTGTGTTATCAGGGGACATACACTCAGGGTTATAACCATGCCGAAAACCATTCATAGATATGCGCTGTTACTATCACTATTATCCCTGCTTGGGGGGTGTGGTGGCAGTAGCGACAGTTCAAGTAGCCAAGGAAGCAGCTTCAGTCTGCAATTGGTAACCTTGCAAAAAGATACGTTGACCAATACCAATAAAAATAAGTGTCAGGTTTATTATCGCATTGCCAACAGCGACAGTGATGGCAATGCTTACTATTATTACGCGACCAAAGTCAGTGATCCGACAGTGGCACTCTATACCGCTAATGGTACGCTATCGTCAAAACTGACAGTAGACACCACTGGGAAAGTCACTGTCTATGAGAAGGATATTCCGGCAAACGGCTATCTCGGGATCACTACCAAGACTGAAAGTCAGGCTATCACTGAATATAACGTGACAGCCATCAGCAGTGCACTACTATCGGCGATGACGGTCAGCGTCGCCAGTGACGAAACCGATGGGGCCTGTATTTCTGGTACGTATAGTGAAGCATCCAGTACCACCGGTTACATGACAGTGGCGATTGATGACAGCCAATTCACTACCGCTCCGGCTATATACCGTATTGATAATGGCGATAAAGTCACAACAACTGCCAGCAATACGTCGATGAGCATGACGGCCTACAGCAATTCTCCCGTGCTTGTGACTGCTTATGCGCAATATGATAGCAATACCGATACCGCATCCGACATGATGGGTTATGTCTATATCAGCGCATCTGAGCTTTGTTCAAAAACCACCTGTGGCAAATCCGTGCAACTGATCCCGCTGGACCAAACCGGTAGCATTGCATTTTATCACCCGGCAGAAACCGATAGCGCACAGTTAAAACTCAAAGAAGACAGTGTGGTTTATAACTGGCAAACCCTGGCATCAGACAACACTTCATACAGTTATAGCGACGAACTGGCGGATGCCACTTGGTATTACAGCGCCACAGGTAATGACGCCAACTGGACGATCACTCGTCAACAGACGATTACGGAACCGGCTAGCGGTTTTGACGTTGATATTGTGGGTGATCTTGATTTGTCAGACAGCGATCCTGTGATCAGTACAAGCTGCGTTTCAGCGACCTATGCCTGCGTTATAGTTAATGGCATCGACAGTAGCCAGTATAATTATCAGCGTACATTTGTGAGCGCCTATGATGGCACCGACAAATTTATTGCTATGCAGGTGATGGGTGCCGCCAGCGATGAAGTGGTGTTGCCACGAGCAATTGATAGCGAGGGTAACCTTATCATCAGCGCCAATCTTTTAGCGCAAGGTAGCGCCACTGTGAATTTATTGAGCGGCAGCAGTAGCGCACTGTTCCAACAGCAACGAGATGACAACCTTGCCAGCGCACCATACTACTATGGCACGGTGCTGCAAACATTAGCGAGCCAGCAAAGCATTACTCAAAGTTTGGCGGGCGCTAATATTACCAATATCACTCGTAGTAATGCGGGGTAATCTTTTGAAATCAGTTTGCTAGCCACACTCTGACATTGACTTTGAAAAGAAAAACTCATCCGAAAAATCGAATGAGTTTTTGTTTACTTGTCCGGAACATTCAAATTTAAGCTTCTATCAATTGTTGTCTTAGTTCAGCGATTTGGTCGCGAATAGCAGCGGCTTCTTCAAACTCAAGGTCGCGGGCATGCTGTAACATCTGCTTTTCCAAGCGGTCAATTTCATGGGACAGTTCGGAGGCGCTGGCACGAGCTTGATAATGACCTTTAGGTTCGGCGACTTTACGCCAATCTTTGCTGTCATATCCCCCTCGCTCCGTATCACCGACGTCCATGACATCGGTGATACGTTTCACTACACCACGCGGGATAATGCCGTGGTCCAGGTTAAATTGATGCTGCTTCTCGCGACGGCGACTGGTTTCATCCATCGCTTTCGCCATTGAAGGCGTTATCTTGTCGGCATACAGGATCACCTTACCATTCACGTTACGTGCCGCGCGGCCAATGGTCTGGATCAATGAACGTTCTGAACGCAAGAAACCCTCTTTATCCGCATCGAAGATACACACCAGAGACACCTCAGGCATGTCGAGGCCCTCACGCAATAGGTTGATCCCCACCAACACATCAAACAAACCTTTGCGCAGATCCCGAATAATTTCCACACGCTCAACCGTATCCACATCGGAATGCAAATAACGCACTTTTACGCCATGTTCATCCAGATATTCGGTAAGATCTTCAGCCATGCGTTTGGTTAAGGTAGTCACGAGTACCCTTTCGTTAACCGCCACACGTTTTGCCACTTCGGACAAAAGATCGTCCACCTGAATAGCAACCGGTCTGACTTCCACTTCAGGATCCAGTAACCCGGTTGGTCGCACGACCTGTTCGGCTATTTCTCCGTCGCAGCGTTCCATTTCATAGGGACCAGGCGTCGCGGAGACATAGATAGTCTGAGGCATCAGCGCTTCAAATTCGTCGAACTTCAACGGCCGGTTATCTAATGCAGACGGCAAACGAAAACCATACTCCACCAGTGTCGTTTTCCGTGAGCGGTCACCTTTATACATGGCGCCAATTTGCGGCACGGTGACATGCGATTCATCAATGATCATCAAGCCATCGGCAGGCAGATAATCCAGCAGTGTTGGCGGGCCCTCTCCGGGACGTCGCCCCGACAGGTAACGCGAATAGTTTTCGATGCCTGAGCAGTAACCGAGTTCTACCATCATTTCAATATCGTATTGCACGCGCTCTGTCAGCCGCTGTGCTTCTACCAACTTATTGGTGTCTAACAACTGCTGACGCCTCTCTCGCAGTTCTTCTTTAATCAGCTCCGTTGCCGCGAGAATTTTTTCTCTGGGCGTCACATAGTGTGTCTTGGGATACACGGTGGTGCGCGCAAGGCGTTTACTGATGTGGCCGGTTAATGGATCGAACATCGATAACTGTTCAATTTCGTCGTCAAACAGCTCGACTCGGATAGCATCTCGTTCTGATTCTGCCGGGAAGATATCGATAACTTCCCCCCGAACTCTGAACGTCCCTCGAGCCAATTCAATATCGTTTCGCGTGTATTGCAGCTCACTCAATCTTTGCAAAATATCACGCTGGCCCATGATGTCGCCCTGGCGCAAATGCAACATCATCTTCATATAGGAATCTGGGTCACCCAGCCCATAGATAGCGGAAACCGAGGCCACCAGTACCACATCTCGGCGTTCTAACAATGCTTTAGTGGCGGACAAGCGCATCTGTTCAATATGGGCATTAACCGAAGCGTCTTTTTCAATGAACGTGTTTGTTGCTGGAACATAAGCTTCCGGTTGATAGTAATCGTAATAGGATACGAAATACTCCACCGCGTTATGCGGGAAAAACTCTTTCATCTCTCCGTACAACTGAGCCGCGAGAGTTTTGTTAGGCGCCATGATGATCGTTGGACGCCCCATTGTTGCAATCACGTTGGCCACAGTGAAGGTTTTGCCTGAACCGGTTACGCCCAACAAGGTCTGATGTGCCAGTCCTGCTCCCAACCCGTCAATAAGTTGTGAGATGGCAGAAGGTTGATCGCCTGCAGGCTGGTAAGGTGATACTAATTTGAACACTGATTCAGACACGAAATGATCTCCTCCCAAAGAGCCATACATTGTAACCTCCACCACACGGTCTTACCACCGAGCTTAACTGCAGATTATCTGGGGATTGCCGTTATAACAGCGCATGCTGAAATTCAATAACGGCATCATAAATGGCATCTGCTATGCACAATTTTGAGTCAAAGCACCAATTTAATGCACAAGGCCAACTGATTAATTTCTTACAAATTGATTACAACTCCAGTCAACTTTTATTCGACTGCTTGACTTTTTTAAATCATTGTTTCTTATCTTTTTTATTTTTTGCCGAGTTTTTTACCCGATTTAAGTCGACCCTAGAATCCATAGGGGTTTGCGGCGAATTTACCAGACAAACTCACAGGGTTATCCACAGATTCAGTGGATAACTGAATCCAGCCCTGTAACCATGCGGGGTTGCGATTTTTCCACTATCGCACCACTGGCCTATTTTTTTCTGAAAAAAAATTACATTTAAAAAGTTATGTGGTGGAAAATGGCACAATGCTCACAAAATGCACAGATTGTTATGCTTTTTTTAACTTGATGAGGATTCGTTAATTCCCGAAATTGAAGTGGTTGCGTATGACGATGATACGACAATGTAGCCGGTGGATAATTATCACAAATACTGCACATTTCAGCGATAGTAGTACATGGCTAATTATACTCAAGATTACGCCCCTCATCCCCACCTGATCTGCGGAATAATCCGTCAGCAAATGCTTGCCTTAGCTGTTATTTTTTAAGCATTATCCTGCGAATTTATGCAGTAAAGCGGTCTCGTGGACATTAGATAAGCAATTAAGCCCATTACAACGCTTTTTTTGAAATGTCGAGTTGACTCAACTTCGAGAGCGATTTACTATGCGCTCCGTTCTTCAGAGACGCAATCTGCGATTCCCCTGTAGTTCAGTCGGTAGAACGGCGGACTGTTAATCCGTATGTCACTGGTTCAAGTCCAGTCAGGGGAGCC
>NZ_JARFTS010000042.1:0-7389 GCF_029167175.1 Shewanella sp. A32 | reverse complement strand
GTGCCCGAACCCGGAATCGAACCAGGGACACGCGGATTTTCAATCCGCTGCTCTACCGACTGAGCTATTCGGGCAACGGCGTGCATTAAACGGCTTTTGCTGTTTTGAGTCAACAGTTTTCTACGAAATATTTCAAAACATCGCGCGTTTGTGCAAGTTTTATCCTCAACATGATTTAATCGTTAAAAATCGCTCGAAAACCGCACTACTACTGGCTTCTGTAGAAATTAACTCACAGTGAAATAGGGCAGTGGTGGCACAACGACAGTGCAACTTTCGGCAGATTTGGATCACTTTGCGATAAAAATGCGTTAAAGGTAAAAACACGGAAGCCCCAAATGGGGCTTCCTGAAGATGAGTGTTAGTTTTTTAACATCTCATTGTTGGGAAAATTGGCTTTCATGACCGAGAGTGCGTGTTGTTTCAACTCTTTCTGACCTAATTCACCGTAGGCGTCAGCCATAATTTCTAGTGCCCGTTCGACAAACGGGGTGTCCGGATAGGTTTCTAATACCGTTTGAGCTCTCACAGCCGCAGCGGCCCAGGCATCGATCTTCATATAATATTCGGCAACTCTGATGGAATAACTCGCCAGACGATTTTTCAGAAACTGCATGCGTTTTTGTGCATCAGGCGCATATTTGCTGTTGGGATAGGTTTTGATCAACCGTGCGAAATCTTTAAAGGCATCTTTCGCGTTTTGCGGATCTCGGTCGGTACGATCAATATTCAGCATTTCATGCAGCATGTAACTATCTGCCTGCATATTGACCAAACCCCGCATATAGATCACGTAATCTGCGTCAGGATGGGTCGGATTAAGTTTCAGAAAACGATCAATATTAGCGATGGCATTCGCTGTGTCGTCCTGTTTGTAGTATGCGTAAATCAGATCGAGCTGCACCTGAGTCTTATACGGACCAAAAGGATATTTTGAATCCAGAGCCTCAAGAGTTTTGGTCGCTTTAGAAAAATTACCCAGCTCCATAGAAGTTCGTGCCTGAGAATAGAGATCTTCTGGTGATTCCTTACCAGCGAGTAACTCTTCTTCGTCGGGTTTGCTGCTGCAGGCCACGATAGCCAGCGAAAAAAAGGCTATGGCAGCGCCTTTGACAAATTTATGCATACTTGAATCAGGTTCTTTTTGAAAGTTGTAGTTAAGAAATTTGCCAATTCACGATAAAATGGCAAATTTCCGTGTTTAACTGATAACACAGTTCTATGACCCCAATAATTGGGGACGGTTCCTATGACGCAAGAGATTAATCTAAAAAGCGAGATTACAGCAACCCAAACTGGTCAGAGATTGGATCAGGCGGTTGCAGAATTATTCCCCGATTACTCCAGAACCCGTATTAAAGAGTGGATTCTGGCAGGAAATGTTTTTATCGATGGAATTGCAATCACCCGCCCCCGAGAGAAAGTGCTGGAATCTCAGATAGTGGAAGTGAATGCCACTATTGAAGAAGAAACCCAGGCCGAAGCCCAACAGATAGACTTAGATATTGTCTATGAAGATGACCATATTATCGTCATCAACAAGCAGGCGGGGTTGGTGGTGCATCCTGGAGCTGGCAACAGCGATGGGACCTTGATGAATGCGTTGCTGCATCATTGTCCGGAAATTGAGCATGTGCCACGCGCCGGCATTGTTCATCGTCTTGACAAAGACACTACCGGCTTGATGGTGGTAGCGAAAACTGTGGAAGCCCAGACCCATCTGGTAGCAGCGCTGCAAGCTCGCGAAATTACCCGTGAATATGAAGCGATTGTGATTGGCACCATGACCGCAGGCGGTACGGTTGATGAACCGATTGGTCGTCATGCCACTAAGCGTACTCATATGGCTGTGACTCATTCTGGGCGTCCGGCAGTGACCCATTATCGCGTTGCCGAGAAATTCCGTGCGCATACACGGTTACGTTTACGCTTGGAAACTGGTCGTACTCATCAGATTCGTGTGCATATGGCATATATCGGCCATGTGTTAGTGGGCGACCCCGTTTATGGTGGTCGGCCAAAACCGCCGAAAGCTGCCAGTGAAGCCTTTATCGAAACGCTCAAAAATTTCAAACGGCAAGCACTGCACGCGGTACGTTTGGAACTTGCGCACCCTTATACTTGCGAAGTAATGAGTTGGCTGGCACCGGTACCGGATGATATGGTGCAACTCACTAAGGCATTACGTAAAGATACCGAAGAACATCCCGAGGACATGCTTTGATATTGCATCATCACTGGCCAGTTCCTGGCAATGTCAGAATAGCGATGACTGACCGCAACGGCGGTGTTAGTCTGCCGCCATTTGACAGTTTAAATCTGGGAACTCATGTCGGTGATGATGTTAATGCGGTAATGCAAAATCGTGCGTTACTGCGACAACAGTTGCAATTACCTGCCGAGCCCGCCTGGTTGGAACAGGTGCACGGTACGGATGTTATTCATCTGGGCCAGGATGAAAATCGTACTGCCGATGGCAGCTATGCCGACCGCCAAGGTCAAGTAGCGGTGGTGATGACTGCCGACTGTTTGCCGGTATTGCTGTGCGATAGTGCTGGCACCCAGGTGGCGGCTTTGCATGCCGGGTGGCGTGGATTAAATGCCGGGGTGCTGGAAGCGGGGATCGCCCATTTCCGTCCTGGGTCTGAACTGTTCGCATACCTGGGGCCAGCCATTGGCCCGAGCGCTTTTGAAGTGGGGGCGGAAGTGCGAGGTGCATTTCTCGATTCTACCCCCGGCGCCGCAAAGTGCTTCACCGTCAGTGGTGACAAATACCTGGCCAATCTTGAGGCGCTTGCTGGGCTGCGTCTCAAGGCGGCGGGTGTCATGCAAATTTATGCGGCTTCAGCATGCACTTATACCCGTGATAAGGAATTTTTCTCTTATCGTCGTGATCGCGACACTGGACGTATGGCTTCACTGATCTGGCTCGAAAATTAACCACATTTTCTGTGGTTTTTACTTGAATTGCCGCCAGCTATCCCCATCTTTAAGGTAACAAAGTTATTCCCCTTTATTTTGAGATGTTCAGGAGGCTGTATGCGACTTGATCGTATGACTAATAAATTTCAGCTTGCTATCTCAGATGCTCAATCACTGGCGCTCGGACGTGATCATCAGTTCATTGAACCTATCCATCTGATGATGGCTTTGTTGAATCAGGATTCGGGATCGATTCATCCCTTATTGACCCAAGCTGGCATTCAGGTCAGTAATTTGCGTTCACTGCTGACCAAAGAGTTGGAACGTTTGCCACAGGTGGAAGGAACCGGTGGTGACGTACAGTTATCTCAGGCTTTGGTCCGTTTGCTAAATCTGTGTGACAAACTGGCGCAAAAGCGTAAAGACAAATATATCTCCAGCGAGCTGTTTATTTTGGCGGCGCTCGATGGTAATGACACGCTCGCTAATTGTCTGAAACAAGCCGGTGCAACCAAAGAGTTAATGGAACGCACCATCGAGCAAATGCGCGGTGGTCAGAATGTTGATGACCCTAATGCAGAGGATCAGCGTCAGGCGTTGAAGAAATACACTGTCGATCTGACAGAACGTGCCGAGCAGGGCAAGCTCGACCCAGTGATTGGTCGTGATGACGAAATCCGTCGTACCATCCAAGTGCTGCAACGGCGTAGTAAAAACAACCCTGTGTTAATTGGTGAACCAGGTGTTGGTAAAACCGCTATCGTTGAAGGTCTTGCACAACGTATCGTTAATGGTGAAGTTCCCGAAGGCATTAAAAACAAACGGGTATTATCACTGGATATGGGGTCTCTGGTTGCCGGGGCGAAATACCGTGGTGAATTCGAAGAACGTCTGAAAGCGGTACTTAATGAGTTAGCTCAGGAAGAAGGGCAGGTGATCCTGTTCATCGATGAACTGCATACGATGGTGGGAGCTGGTAAGTCAGAAGGTTCAATGGATGCCGGCAACATGCTCAAACCCGCGCTGGCGCGTGGTGAGTTGCATTGTGTGGGGGCTACTACGCTGGATGAGTACCGTCAGTACATTGAAAAAGATGCGGCATTGGAGCGGCGTTTCCAGAAAGTGCTGGTGGACGAACCTACCGTTGAAGACACCATCGCTATTCTGCGTGGTTTGAAAGAGCGTTACGAATTACATCACCATGTAGAAATTACTGATCCGGCGATTGTGGCGGCAGCGACCTTGTCGCATCGCTATATTTCCGACCGTAAACTGCCTGATAAGGCCATCGATCTGATTGATGAAGCGGCTTCTAGCATTCGTATGCAAATCGACTCAAAACCTGAGCCGCTGGATAAACTGGAGCGTCGTGGCATCCAGTTGAAGCTGGAAGAACAGGCGTTGTCGAAAGAAAACGATGAAGCCAGTCGTAAACGGTTGGAACATCTGCGCGCTGAACTGAAAGAAGTGGAAGCAAAATCTGCTGAACTTAACGAAGTTTGGCGTACCGAAAAAGCCGCATTAGCCGGTACTCAGCACATAAAAGCAGATCTGGAACAGGCCAGAATGGATCTGGAGGTTGCCAGACGTGCCGGCGATTTGACCCGTATGTCTGAACTGCAATATGGACGGATCCCCGAACTGGAAAAACAGTTGGATCTGGCATCGCAGGCAGAAATGCAGGATATGAAACTGCTGCGTAACAAAGTCACCGATGTCGAAATCGCGGAAGTGTTATCTAAGGCAACGGGGATTCCGGTTTCTAAAATGCTGGAAGGTGAACGTGAAAAGCTGCTGCATATGGAACAAGCTCTGCATGCGCGGGTCATTGGCCAGAATGAAGCCGTCGATGCTGTCGCCAATGCGATTCGTCGTAGTCGTGCCGGACTGGCAGACCCTAACCGGCCAATAGGTTCCTTCCTGTTTCTGGGGCCAACCGGGGTTGGTAAGACCGAATTGTGTAAATCACTGGCAAAATTCCTGTTCGACACAGAGAGTGCGATGGTGCGTATCGATATGTCAGAATTTATGGAGAAACACTCAGTGTCGCGTTTGGTTGGTGCGCCTCCGGGATATGTCGGCTATGAAGAAGGCGGTTATCTGACCGAAGCGGTGCGTCGTAAACCTTATTCAGTCATCCTGTTGGATGAAGTGGAAAAGGCGCATCCGGATGTGTTCAACATTCTGTTGCAGGTATTGGATGATGGTCGTCTGACTGATGGTCAGGGGCGTACTGTGGATTTTCGCAATACGGTGGTGATCATGACCTCTAACCTGGGATCAGACCTTATTCAGGAAGGATTTGCTGAACATAGCTACAGTGAGATGAAAGCCATGGTTCTGGGCGTGGTACAGCATCACTTCCGGCCGGAGTTCCTCAACAGGATTGATGAGACTGTAGTGTTCCATCCGCTGGGCGCAGAACATATTAAAAATATTGCTCGGATTCAGATTGAGCTGTTGCGTAAGCGCTTACTTGAAAAAGAGTTTGACTTGCAGGTGAGTGAAGGAGCTTTGGAATATATTGCTACAGCCGGTTTTGACCCGGTTTATGGGGCGCGTCCTTTGAAACGTACCATACAGCAGGAAGTGGAAAATCCGCTGGCTCAGCAATTATTGCAAGGTAAGTTGTTACCAGGTCAGCCAATTCATGTTGAACTGGAAAACGATGCACTGGTTTTTCACCAATAACGGTTGAGTGTATCTTAGATGAGAAAAGGAGCGCTTAAGCGCTCCTTTTCTATGGGATTATTTTTTCACACAGAACAACCTGATGCGTTCCTGCTGGTCGGCAATAGCTTTTTGTCTATCCTCTTCGGTCATTTTAACCGGCTCACCAGTTTTATCATCGCTGCGCTGCAAGCGCGTGTGAGTCTGCAACACATCGAGATTAAATCGTGCGCTTTCACACAGTTTTTCCGCCTGGGCGGCGTCTTTGGCATTGATGGCATCAGCATCCAATTCTTGTTGGGTTTTTACTGGCTCATCGTTTCTTTTTATGGGAGCTACGGTACCAATTTTGCCAGGTTCTATGGCTGAGCTGTCTAATGTATTTACTGGTTTATCTGCGGGTGGTTGTTGGCTGTAATGCGTAACACCATTTTTGTCGACCCATTTATAGATGTCCGTCGCAGACGAAATGGGGCTAAAAATCACTACTAATATCGCAGATATCAGGCCAATCCTTATCATAATCAAATTCCATCATCGCCAAAGGTTCAGGGTTACCACAACTGTGTTATCTTTGAACACAATAAAGCAAACATGTGGATTCGTTAAGTGTATGCAAAATATCACTAAGCCAACAGTCAAATCGAAAGGTATCTATCTTTTACCTAATCTGCTGACAACTGCCGGATTATTTGCCGGCTTTTATGCCGTGATTGCGTCGATGAATGGTCGCTTTGAAGCCTCGGCTATCGCTGTGTTTGTGGCAATGATCTTTGATGGATTGGATGGTCGGTTAGCAAGACTCACCAATACCCAAAGCAGTTTTGGTGCTGAATATGATTCTATGGCCGATATGGTGTCATTTGGTATGGCTCCGGCATTAATCGCCTATAACTGGGGGCTAGCCGATATCGGTAAATTGGGCTGGTTGGCAGCCTTTATCTATTGCGCTGGTGCCGCGCTGCGTTTGGCGCGCTTCAATACGCAAGTTGGCGTGGCTGATAAAAGATATTTTCAGGGGCTGGCGAGCCCTGCAGCCGCCGCCATTATCGCTGGCAGTGTTTGGCTCGGTCAGGATTATGGGGTTGATGGTAATAGTGTCTCCTGGCTGTTTGCACTGATTACTGCAGGTACAGGATTGTTGATGGTCAGTAACTTCCGCTACCACTCCTTCAAACAGGTAGACTGGAGCGGCAAGGTCAATTTTCTGGTCATGCTATTAGTCGTAGCGGTATTTGTTGTGGTGTCAGTGGATCCTGCTTTGATCTTATGCTGTCTGTTTTATCTCTATGCCTGTTCCGGACCGGTGATGACCATGCGCAATATAAAGCGGCTAAAAGTCTCTGATGTTTTAGGCGATAAGGAAGTCGAACTCTTTCAAGATGGTACCCGCCAAACAGCGCAAGAAGAAAAGCCGTCCGTTATCGACGAAAAAACGCCGCACAATTAACTCAAAAAATTTGGCGTTTTCGGTAAACAGGCCGATTAATTGGCCTGTTTTGCCATCAAATGTAATCAATTTGTATATGAACCGTTGCTATATATGGGGATTTGCTCGTAAAAGCAACTATTGAGAAAATAAATAGAAATTCCCTCTTGCACAAAAGATTCTGCGTCCTATAATGCGCACCCACTGACACGGCAACAGCGACACGCTGGCGGTGTTGAGGACAAGGCGGCAAGTCTGAATTGTCCTGGCGAAAAAAGATTGGCGAAAGCTACTTGACGCCAAAATGGGGTGGTGTAGAATGCACGTCCCTGTTCGGAGATAAGCCCGAACAACGCTCTTTAACAATT
>NZ_JARFTS010000041.1:0-7406 GCF_029167175.1 Shewanella sp. A32 | reverse complement strand
AGCTTGCTCTAGTATAGAAGGCCCCCTTTTAGGGGGTAATCACAAAGCCACCTTCTTCAGAAGGTGGTTTTTTACTATTTACCCAAAAAAGTCCGTCTCATACGGACATTTTCTATGGCGTGTAAATTCCTACCACCTCGATTCGCTGATGTGGCGCTGCTTTATCAAGATCGATATGCCCACGATTTTCCACATCCATAAAATCAAATGCTGGCAAATCCGCGTCGGCTACCTCACCTGACACCTCTGCATGCGGATCCTGTTTTAGCGATACAAAGTCAAATGCGTTTCGGTCTACACCTTGTGAAGGCGCCGTATTTTGCATAGCGGTGAAGATCGTTTCTATGCGACCAGGAAATTGTTTGTCCCAACCTTTAAGCATACTTTTAATTTCTGCGCGTTTGAGATTTTCCTGGGAGCCACAGAGATTACAAGGAATGATAGGAAACTGTTTAAGTTTAGCGTATTCGGCAATGTCTTTTTCACGGGAATAGGCAAGGGGACGGATCACCACATTTGCGCCATCATCAGATAACAACTTAGGTGGCATTGCTTTCAATTTGCCGCCATAAAACATATTCAGAAACAGCGTTTCAATAATGTCATCCCGATGGTGACCCAACGCTATTTTGGTAGCACCGATGCGATGGGCAAAGCCGTAGAGTGTGCCTCTGCGTAAACGTGAGCATAACGAACAGGTGGTTTTTCCCTCAGGGACCTTTTCCTTAACAATGGAATAGGTGTCCTTTTCCAAAATATGGTAGGGAATATTCAGACTGTCTAAATAGGCTGGCAATACATCTTCAGGAAATCCAGGTTGCTTCTGATCCAGATTCACCGCAACAATTTCAAATTTCACCGGCGCACGTTGCTGTAGGTTAAGCAGAATATCCAGCATGGCATAACTGTCTTTACCACCAGACAGGCAACACATTACCCGATCACCTTCTTCAATCATATTGTAATCGGCGATTGCGCTGCCCATTTCTCTACGCAAACGTTTTTGTAATTTGTTCAGACGAGTGATCTGCTTTTTATCGAGTTCAGCTATTTCAACCATAAAAAACGCGCCCTGTTGCTGCTTAGGTCAGGGCGCGTATTATTCCAGCTAATGTTTTTAGCGTAAAGCACTAATCTTCTAACGGTGATTTGTAGCCATCGGGTTTAATCGCCAGTAAATCACAGTTAATTGCATCAATTACATGTTCAGCTGTGTTACCAATCAATGCAGCGGAAAATCCTGTCCTACCCACGGTTCCCAGAATCACGAGTTCAGCGTCAATCTTTTCCGCGACTTCAGGAATGACATCTTCAGGCAGACCTTCTTTAACATGGCAGTTATTACAGTCAACACCATAGTTATTGGCTAAATAATTTACGCGTTGCTCGTGCTGCATCCGGATGGTTTCATTGTATGTGTGGGCATCAAAATCTGGCAGCTCAATAGCCAAATTCACTGGCGTACCAGGATACCCATTTACCAAATGGATTTCGGCATTGAATTTGGAGGCAATGGCCTGTGCATGCTCAATAATTCTACCGTTGAGCGATTGATGATCTTCATCTTCTGAAGCCACATTCACTGCACAGAGGATTTTACCGTTTAGTGGCCAGGATTTTTCTTTAACCAGCAAAACGGGGAGGGGAGCTTTACGCAACAAATGCCAGTCCGTAGGCGTAAAAATCACGGCCTTAAGCTTATCGTGCTCATGAGTGCCTTTAACTAGAAGGTCAAATTTACCGTCGATAGCGAATTTAATAATGCTTTCAAATGGGCGGTTATGCCATACCACCTCATATTTCATGTCAATATCTCTTTCTAGATATGGCTTAATCATATCTGCTAGCCAGGCTTTGCGCTGGTTGATAACACCCAGTCTCATGGCTTCCCGCTCTTGATTAGACAAGATCGAAGTCATTTCATAAGAGAGGTCAAAGATAGACAAAAATGCGGTAACTGAAGCGTTATTGCGGCTAGCAAGTTCAGCAGCTCTTGCGAGTGCTGATTGCACATCAGAGGTAGGATCGACAACAACCAATAACTTTTTATAGTCCATCATGGCAGTATTTCCTTTTTCCAGATGACATAACTATATCATGTGCCATCACTGGCAATTTGTCTTGTTGGAGATCAAAAAATTAATGCTAAATGCAGGGTTACCGCGCAATACCTCCCAATTGGTATAGTGCGGCGGTATCGACAATGGTAATGTACTTGCCGTTTACTTCGATTAAACCTGACTTCTGAAATCTACCTAATAGACGGCTGATAGTCTCGACTGTAAGACCCAGATAATTCCCGATATCGCCTCGCGTCATACTGAGACGAAATTCCCGCGGAGAAAAGCCGCGATTACCATATCTGACAGCGAGATTGCCGATAAATGCAGCTAGGCGTTCTTCCGCATTCTTTTTACTCAGCAGTAGGATCATGCTTTGATCTGTCATAATCTCACTGCTCATCATGCGCAGAATTTGCTGCCGAAGTTTTGGCATTGTGCCGGACAATTCATCCAGAGTATTGAACGGAATTTCGCACACCATGGATGTTTCAAGTGCTTGCGCAAAACTTTGATGCTGCTGAGAGTGAATGCCATCAAAGCCGATAACGTCACCGGCAAGGTGAAACCCCGTAATTTGCTCGTCGCCTTGTTCGGTAATGGTATAACTCTTAATGGTGCCAGAACGTATAGCATAAAGAGACTTGAGAGAGTCTCCAGATTTAAATAATTGCTCGCCTTTTTGGATAGGCTTTTTACGCTCGATAATGTTATCGAGTTGGTCTAACTCATTGTTATTTAGAGTGAAAGGAATACATAGCGTACCCATACTGCAGTCATGACAATGAATCGCACAACCTCCCGTAGCAGGACGGCGGAGTTTATTATTATCAATAGCCATAGTCGTTCTCAAATGAAACTGCTGGTGCCATGTTAACTAAAATCCTGCAGTACTACCAGTCGGCGGATAAAATCGTTGTAGAAAAACCGAAGGCCAGCCCAAAAGCGATTAGAATTGGTTGCTTTTTAGCCAGATTGGGGGAGTTTAAAGTCCAAAGGTAATTTAGATAATCAGGATTGATTATATTTATATATTAATGGCTTACTTGGCTTGAACGGGAATATACAAGGTGTTATTCGGAACTTTTAAACCAGAGTTCATAACGATAATCTCAGCGGCTACACCTAGGACTTTCCACATGAAGACCTTCATAGAGATAACATCGCATTTAGCAATTTCAGTTGTGCTATATGAAAATGGCGATTATCTCCTTGAATAACTAAAATCACTACATCATCAAGGAGGTAACGAGATGCAAGAATTCTACTTTGTTCACACCAAGACTGATGCACAGGGTGATTACGAAGTGCATACAGAAAATTGTAATAAGTTGCCTACAGAAGAAAATCGAGAATATCTCGGGACTTTTGATAACTGTGCCGATGCCGTCAGAGAAGCTAAGCATCTGGGTTATGCAGCTGCCAATGGATGCTATTTTTGCTGTACGTCATGCCATACGAGTTAAATGCTAGTAAAACTAAGCACGTTATAAAAATTGAATTCATGGTTGCAAAGACGCATCAATTCACGCGATGTTATAAACCTCGGCGAGCTAATGATTTACGGCCAGTGTTCAGCGAGAGCTGTCCCAAAGCCGAGCCGCTGGTAACGGATTAGGACAATAACACAGCCAGACCCCCAAGCACGCAAATAGCCTCACCTATAAATGCGCACAATGAATATTATGTTAAATTAGCTACAGATGGAATTTAATGAGTGTTATCTCGCTATGGTGATTTTTGCCTTTGTGATTGATACCCTACCGAATAGTGATTCAAGCGATAGAAACAGAATTCACAAAAGAAAAAGCCCGCTGATTTCAGCGGGCTTTCGGAATATGGCGGAGGAGCAGGGATTTGAACCCTGGGTGGGCGCGAACCCACGCCGGTTTTCAAGACCGGTGCATTCAACCACTCTGCCACCCCTCCGAACGGCAGGAATAATAGCGTTTGGATAGGGTTGCTGTAAATATCCTTATGCATTTTTCTGTTTCGTTTGCTTATTCGCTGCACAAGCTGCTTTATTTGCAGCCAATAACTATGAAATTTTGTCTTTAAGCTTGTACATGCCAACGATAATCTTTACCTTGATTGGGTATCAAATAGACTCAAAGGAAAGGTCTTTATGCTCTCAGAACAATCGCTGGAATTGATCGATCTGGTAGCTCAGTTAGGCAGCTTTACTGCGGCCGCGACCCATCTAAACAAAGTGCCATCCGCTGTTAGTTATGCTATCAAACAAATTGAAGACGAAATTGGTGTTGTCCTTTTTGAACGGCACCACCGCAGCGTATCTTTAACGCCCGCGGGTGTCCATTTTGTCGAGGAATCGCGTGAGTTACTGAAATCGATATTCCGTCTGAAACGCAGGACTTTGCAAGTAGCCAACGGGTGGCAACCTTCATTAGCTATAGCACTTGATTGTGTTGTCAGAGCGGACCGAGTGGCCTACCTCATCCGAGATTTCTATCAACGATTTGATGACGTGGAGCTCAAGATAAGAAAAGAAAATTTTAACGGTGTTTGGGAGGCTTTGGTAAATGGACGATGCGATGTTGCCATTGGCGCTACATCAACCATACCTGTCGGCGGGCCTTTTTTATCAAAGTCTATGGGTAAAGTTGTATGGAGTCTGGTGATGTCACCAGCACATCCATTAGCGCACATTTCGGAACCGATATCTGATCAGGTACTTCTGCCCTATCCTGCTGTTTGTTTAAGTGACACCAGTTGGCAATTTGTTCCACGGAGCTTTGCGGCTGCGCCTAATCAACGTCAAATCCAGGTGCCAGATTGGGTTCAGGCAATTAATGTGTTGCGAAGCGGACTCGGTATTGGCTGGGTCCCTCGGCATTTGGCGAAAAGTTTTATTGAATCTGGCAGCCTCATCGAAAAGGAGATGGTCTCCCCTTTGCCTGCCAGTGATTGCGCATTGTTGTGGAATTCTCGCCAACAATCCCCCGCCCAACAATGGGTGCTTGAATATCTTGGTGATGGACTCCAGCTTAGAACACACTGGATCGATTAATATTAAGCATTGATTAATATAGCTATGTGATAAGATAGCTATCATTGGAACTTGTTAACACCTGACCGCGTCAAATGCTGTAGAAGAAAATTTCAAGCCTCTGACGATGTTAAGCATTTGGAGATGTATATGAATCAGGAAACCCTATATTCCACAGCCACATCCGGCATTGTTGTCAATAAGATGTTGCGTAATACCTATATGTTACTGGCGATGACACTGGCATTTTCTGCTGTTTGTGCTGGTCTCGCCATGGCATTACAAATTACACCTTTGATGTCTCTCGGACTTTCGATTGGTGGTTTAATCCTGCTTTTTGTAACACTACGCAAGGCGGATTCAGCCGCCGGGCTATTATGGGTATTTGCCTTTACCGGCATGGAAGGCGCATCTCTGGGCTACATGCTCAATCACTACGCCGGTATGACAAATGGCCCAATGTTAATTATGCAGGCGCTCGGTCTTACTGCAGCAATATTTGTGGCATTATCAGCTTATGCCTTGACCACAAAAAAAGATTTTTCTTTTATGCGTGGCTTCCTAATCGCTGGTTTGGTCGTCGTGGTACTTGCTGCGATTGTGAATATTTTCTTGGGTAGCAGCGTTGTTTTTATGGCATTGAATGCGGGTGTCGCATTATTGATGACCGGTTTTATTCTTTTTGATACCAGTCGTATCGTGAATGGCGGCGAAACTAACTACATTCGCGCAACGATTTCACTCTACCTGGACTTTCTAAATCTGTTTGTTAGCATCCTGAACCTCCTAGGTGCAGGCAAAGATGATTAAATAGCGCTAAAACTTCTCGTTTTAGGTAAAATGGCCCTGTTTATCAGGGTCATTTTTATTTATGAGTAAATTTATTATTTTAGTGACCGGGCAGGTCTATGGTCCTGCGAGCGGTTGGCATGCCTATCAGTTTACTAAAACAGCGCTTGAGACAGGGCACGATATTCATTGTGTGTTCTTTTTTCGTGATGGCGTCACACAATCTAATGCGTTGGTCTCGCCTGCATCAGATGAAACAGATCTCGTACGCCTTTGGCAATCACTGGCTGAACAATATCAATTGTCGTTAGTGAACTGTGTATCTGCAGCTTGGCGCCGAGGTGTGATATCACTAGAAGATGCGCAAGAAAATGGCATTAGTAATTCGAATCTTGCTGCGGGCTTTATCATGGGCGGATTAGGTGAACTGGTGGCCGGTATTGAACAATCAACACGAATGGTGCGTTTCTGATGAAATCAATAGCAATCATCTTTCGTCAGGGGCCACACGGAAACGAAGCAGGCAGAGAAGCGCTCGATTTGGCGTTGATGGCAGCTACTTATGAACAACAAGTACATTTGGTGTTTATAGACAGCGGGGTGCTGAATCTGCTTTCCGGACAACAACCCGAGTTGATTGGTTGTAAGGACTACATTGCCACGTTCAAAGCATTGGATATCTATGACGTGGCCTCTGTCAGTGTCAGTGAAAGTGCCATTTTAAATTTCGGTTTAGCTAATCTGCCTCTAATATATCCCGCGGAATTAGTTGATGATGAACAGATCCGTAAACTGCTCGAACAAGTGGATGAGGTCTTGGTATTTTGAATATATTACATCACATCACAAAGTCACCGAATGAAAGTAATGCCCTCGCCTGTGCATTACACTTTGCCAAAGACCAAGACTCGTTAGTGTTAGCCGGAAATGCCATCGAGGCAATGCTGCAACCGCAATGGATCGCAGCATTGAAAATCTGCAATGTATTTTTAATGAGACCTGATGTTGATGCGCGAGGACTGGCTAAATGTTTCGCCAATTATCAACAAATCGAATACAAGGATTTTATTGCACTGACCTTAACTCACGCCAAAGTGATATCGTGGTAAATAATGATTGAATTTAATGGAAAGCAGATAGCGACGGACTCCCAGGGTTATCTTAAAAATATTGAAGACTGGGACCCTTCATTGGCGTCGTTAATTGCGAGCACAGAAGACATCGTGTTAACCGATGCACATTGGGAAGTGATAAATTTTGTCAGGGATTTTTATCTCGAGTATAAAACTAGCCCAGCCATCAGGGTGCTGGTAAAGGCGATTGGACAAAAACTTGGTCCAGACAAAGGAAACTCAAAGTATCTGTATAAACTGTTTCCTGTTGGCCCCGCTAAACAAGCCACTAAAATTGCTGGACTGCCAAAACCAGCAAAATGCATTTAACCCAAGCCAATAAAAAAGGTCCATTAATGGACCTTTTTTATTGTCAGCCCAAAACCACCTACTTCAGTAGGTGGTTATCATTCATGAAAGGGCTTTGCCCGTATATCT
>NZ_JARFTS010000040.1:0-8737 GCF_029167175.1 Shewanella sp. A32 | reverse complement strand
GGGGTCGCGGGTTCGAGTCCCGTCCATCCCGCCACTAATAGCAAGGCCTCGTCTCACGACGAGGCCTTTTGCTTTTTACTCTCTTGCGTTATCTCTATGAACTTTCTTATTACTAGCGCTATCGGATTTGTCATAATTTAAATGACACAGTGTGATATTTTTTGCTTTTATTACAACAGTTATGGCGTCATTAGCACTAATTTAGTGCGAATTTTCAGCATATTATTGGATGTGTATCTATTCTTGCCTAGAAATGATTAAAAAATCTTCTGTTACAAAAGATGGCACTTCTTGACGTATGTAATATAACAACACTGTGATTTGCATAGTTATCCGCTAATTTAAAGTCGCTATAATATGCAATCTGAATAAAGGTAATAGATGTGAACTGTAGAGTTGGATGTGGCGCTTGTTGTATTGCGCCGTCAATCACTAGTCCCATTCCGGGTATGCCTGAAGGTAAGCCAGCAGGTGTAAGATGTATCCAATTGGATCAGCATAATCTTTGCCTATTATTTGGCAAGCCTGAGCGTCCTCAGGTATGTAGTCAGTTTCATGCAACTCCAGATGTATGTGGTGATAACCGGGAGCAAGCGATATGGTTGATAACCAATTTGGAACAGCAAACATCTTAACGGTAGGGTGAGCCATGCAATTAACACGTTATACAGATTTTGGCGTGCGCACTCTGATGTATCTCGCCATGCAACCAGAGCGGGAGACCCTGTTCAGGATTGCGGAGATTACAGACGTCTTTGATCTATCGCCAAATCATGTTTCCAAGATAGTGCACCATCTTGGCAAGTTAGGCTATTTGCAGACAGTTCGTGGCAAGAGCGGTGGTTTTCGTCTAGGAATGGCGCCAGAAGCGATTAATGTCGGGCAGTTGGTGCGTTCATTAGAGCATTCGCTGGCACCGATCGACTGTGGCAAGCCTTACTGTCGGTTTGCGCCAGCCTGTAAATTGCAGGGAGTGTTAGGTAGAGCGGTTAAAGCGTACCTCGCGGTTTTGGATCAGTATACGCTTGCCGATGTTGTCTCTAATCGTAATGAACTGGTCGCGTTGTTACCTGAATTTACATTAGCGGATATTGAGGACTAGCATCGCCCACTTTTCGCTTGTCATAGCTGCTCTTTAGCTTCCGTAGCCATGTCGGCTTTTTGCGCGAGTTGCAGCGGCAATAAACTGGATGCGTGCACTAACTGCACGCCTTCTTCTGGCAATTGTTTAAGCTGCTTTTTCAGGAAGGCGATGGTTTCAGGATAAGGGTGTGCGATTAATACCACTTGCCCTTCTTTTCTTGCCAAGTGCACCGCTTCTTTTAATTGATGTTTTAGCGCTGCTAATGACGTTTGGTTATCCAGGAATACCTGGCGTTTCAATAACGGCACATCGTGTGTCTCTGCTTCATCTCCGGCCTTGGTATAGCGGGTTGTGACACTGTCTACGAAGTAAAGATTTTGTTGCTTTAGGACTGACATCAGCCATCCCATGGGTCTATCAAGCTGAGTTAACAGACTGCCCATATGATTATTCGTACCTTTGGCGAAGGGGATGCTTCCGATAGCGTCTTCGACAACTTGCTTGAACTGAGTTTCTGACATCTGGTTATTCAGACCGCCTGGTCCCATCGTCCTGCCATCCAACGCCTGCATTGGTATATGTACCATGATTTCATGACCTTTAGCGTGCGCAGCTCGGGCCATTTTTTCACCAAGAGGGGTGTGCGGTAATATTGAAAAAGTGATCCCGGGCGGCAAAGACAGTGCCGCTTCATCTGTATGACGATAACCAATGTCATCCATGATAATGGCTAGTTTGGCGGCCATGGTTTGCGAACTAAAGCATAGTAGTATTGAGAGGAGTAATGAGCGCACGTGTCTAATTATGGTTATGGGTTTCAATCCAGCTAATAGCGGCGTCAAACTGATGGTCGTGATTGGGTTGACCGGTAGTTTTGGCTACATCTTTTGCCACTTCCAATGAATTGTCTCCGTTTTCTTGTGTCACTTTTATATCAGGTTCAATCCCCTTGGTGTCAAGCATTTTACCGTTTGGTGTGGTGTATCTGGCGGTTGTCAGCTTAATCATGGAACCACGGTCATAAAGATTTGGGATCAGACTCTGTACCGTGCCTTTGCCAAAGCTTTTTTCGCCAACAACGGTTGCTCGTTGATGATCACGTAAGGCAGCGGTAAGAATTTCTGCCGCAGATGCAGAATCTTGATTGATAATAACCACCAAAGGTACATTCGCTAATAAGCGGCCAGTAGTGGCATAGAAGGTCTCGTTGGCATTGATATAGCGTCCTTGCGTTGCAACGATGACGCCTTGATCTAAAAACATATCGGCAATCGCGACTGCCTGTTCCAGTAGTCCACCGGGATTATCCCTGACATCGATGATCAGACCATTAATCTCAGTTTGCTGCCAATGTTCCAGCCAAGACTTTACGTCCTTAGCGGTATCTTGCTGAAAATGAGTGATCCGCAGATAGCCAATGTTATCGGCCAGTAATTTGGCCTGCACTGAGTGCAAGCGAATATCCGCAGGTTGCAGAGTGACCGTAAAAGTTGAGTTTTGGCGTTTAACCTCTAGCGCAATGGCTTGATTGCCCTGTGACGCTTGTTTGATGAGATCCAGAACTTGTGGTTGATTGGCTGCGGTGACGCGGTGTTGATTTAAGGTAAATAAGATATCTCCCTTTTGTAGTCCTGCATTAGCTGCCGGTGAGCCTGGGAACGCCGTTTGAATGACTAATTGCGTTTGAACAGGGCTGACTTCAAAACCGAAACCGTAATATTGGCCGCGATTACTGCTCTGGAGGTCATTAGCCTGATCTACGTTGAGGAAGGTGGAATGGCTATCGAGCGTTTTGAATATGCCGTCAATTGCGGCACTCACCAGTTGCTCACGGCTGATCTTGTCGACATAGTAAGTTTCAACGGTTTCAATCACTTCATGCAGCAAAATTAAATCGGAGTGATCCTCTTTCACTGGATGATTGTAGCGCGAATAGCTGGCAACGCTTAAGGAAACCCCAATGATGATCCCTATCAGCAGAATGAGCATATTGCGTATCAATTTTGTCATATGCTCCTCCTGCGATTTATCAGGTTATCGACGACAATATTGGGCGGGGTCGATCGCTTCCCCTTTATGGCGTATCTCAAAGTATAGGCCAGGTTCAGACTGACCACCTGAGCGTCCGACCAGTGCTACTGTTTCACCTTTACGGACGATATCCCCCACATCCTTGAGCAAGGCTTGCGCATGACCGTAAAGACTCATATAGCCCTTGCCATGGTCAACCACCAGTAGCAGACCAAAACCGCGTAACCAGTCGGCGTAAATCACTTTTCCAGGTGCGATAGCTTTAATCGGTTGGCCTTCAGCGGCACCAATCATCACGCCTTTCCAGTTAACATTTCCGGAACGACGACTACCAAAACTGCTGTTCATCGTGCCATTCGTTGGCCAGGAAAGCTTACCGCTAACATTGCCTAGCCCGTCCATTGATGGCATATCCCGCATCGCTTTCATCGCGGCGTCTACCACGCGTTTTAACGAGGCTTCTTCAATTTGTAGCTGTTCAAGATCAGAAGCTTTACTGTTAATGACTCGCTGCAGTTCGCTTAACGTATTTTGTCGCTGTCGCTGCTCCTGCTTTAGCTGTGCGGATTGCGCCCGTTGATCCATCGCTAATTGGTTAAGCCGATCATTTTCCTGTTGCTGTTGCTGCTGCACGGCAACCAATTCTTCACGCGTTTTCTTTAATTCGTTGATCGCATCCATACGTGCTTTGTTCAGCAGGTCATAATAGGCGAGCATCCGCTCAACTGTGGCTGGATCTTCTTGATGTAATAACAGTTTGGTGTAATCGTGGTTACCCGCAAGAAAGGCACTTTTAAGTTGTTTGGCAAGGGTTTGTTGTTGTGTCTTTTGTAGGCGTGCCAGATCTGCTTCTCGCTGATCTAAAGCCATCAATTTCTTCTGGCTATCTGCCAGTCGTGATTCGGTTTCTGTTACCTGGCGAGCCGCCGTGCCAATCGCTTGTTCATCCTGCTTCAACAGTGACAGCAACTTTTCGCGTTGCTTACTGCTGTCTTGCAGATCATTTTGCTGGGCAGCAATCTGCTGCTGAATTTGCTTCAGTTCCGATTGCCGCCGCTCCAGATCAGATGCCAGTAGCGTTTGGCTGAATATAAGAAAGCCAGCAACAATGCTGGCTTTGGCGATCACATGCTTATGCACCAGTCAGTATTTACTCTTCTGTGTGGATCAAAGGGTGTCCGGTCATTTCCGCCGGTATCTGTTGCCCCAGTAACGTCAGCATGGTCGGCGCGATGTCACTTAAGCGACCACCTTCATCGATATGCGCTTTTCTGCCTACATAGATGAAAGGTACCAAATCGCTCGTGTGAGCGGTATGTGGCTGTCCGGTTGTATCATCTACCATTTTTTCGGCGTTGCCATGATCAGCGGTAATAATGCATTCCCCGCCGACCTGTTGCAGTGCTGATACGACTCGACCGATACAAGCGTCTACAGCTTCACATGCTTTCACCGCAGCGTCGAAATTGCCAGTATGGCCGACCATATCGCCGTTGGGGTAATTACAGATGATGACATCATATTGAGATGATTCAATGGCTTCAACTAGCTTATCGGTCAATTCTGTGGAACTCATCTCCGGTTGCAGATCATAGGTTGCCACTTTCGGTGAGTTAATCAAAATCCGGTCTTCGCCGTTGAAGGGCTGTTCCAGACCGCCATTGAAGAAGAAGGTCACATGGGCATACTTCTCGGTTTCGGAGATCCGTAGCTGACGCATACCGAGTTTTTGCAACGTTTCCCCCAGGGTATTGACCAATTCTTCCTTTGGAAAAGCAATCGGGGCTTTGATATCGGCAGCATATTCCGTGAGTGTGACAAAATTCACCTTACGTACTACGTGGCGCGGAAAACCGTCAAAGTCGGCGTTGATAAATGCGCGGGTCAACTGGCGCGCGCGATCGGCGCGGAAGTTCATAAAAATCAGCGCATCATTATCGTGTAATGTTGCGACTTGACCATTATCTGATATCGCTGTCGCTGCAACGAACTCGTCGTTTTCGTCGCGGTCATAAGCTTGTTGCAACGCTTCAATGGCGTTGTTACAGGTGTATTTGCCTTTACCTTCGGTGATCAGTGCATAAGCTTGAGCAACCCGATCCCAGCGGTTGTCGCGATCCATGGCATAATAACGCCCGATAATAGAGGCAATGCGACCAGTGCCTAACTGAGAAAATAGCGTTTCAAACATTTCCAAGCTCGGTTTGGCACTACGCGGCGGCGTGTCGCGACCATCCAGAAACGCATGCAGATAAACCTGTTTGGCTCCACGTTGTACTGCCATGCGACAGATGGCGGCAATGTGCTCTTCATGGCTATGTACACCGCCGGGCGACAGCAATCCCATAACATGAACCGCGCCATTAGCCTTCACGGCATTATCGATCGCGGCAACCAGTACTGGGTTTTCGAAGAAATCGCCATCTTCTATCGCTTTTCCAATTCGGGTCAGCTCCTGATAGACGATACGGCCAGAACCGATATTGATATGGCCGACTTCGGAATTGCCCATCTGTCCATCGGGTAATCCGACGTCTGTTCCTGATCCGGAAATCAGACTGTGGGCATACTCAGTATTGAGTTGGTCCAGCACGGGCGTGTGTGCATGGAAAATGGCATTGCTATTGGTGTGCTCAGAATAGCCCCAGCCATCCAGGATCAACAGCGCCAGAGGACCTTTGATTGTCTTCATGTGGATTACCCGTTAACAGTGAAATCAAAATCTAAATGGAAATTGATTAGATGGTACTACAGTCATAGCGCAGGAAAAAAGTCATGGTGAAGCGATTGTCTTGATAGTTTCCCTCTGCTGACCAGTGAGCTTGCCCGCCATTCTGTGGTCGAAACAGCTGCAATCTGCTATGGCTATGGGTATACTCTGCGCTGGTTCTTAGCTGCCCAATAACAATACAGGCTGTCAAAAACATGCAGGAATATATCGAATTTTTTAAAGCTCATCCGGTACTGACACTGGCGTGGGTGGGATTATTTATCGCAGTGCTCGTTACTTGGTTGAAGGGTGCGGTGTCAAAAGTAAAAAATGTTAACGCTCAGGAAGCCACGTTATTGATCAACAAGCAGGATGCCCAAGTGGTCGATGTACGTTCCAAAGAGGAATTTCGTAAGGGACACATTGTTAACGCTGTTAACATTCCGATGGCAGAAATTAAAAATAAAACCAACACTAACCTTGAAAAGTATAAAGCGAAACCCATTATACTGGTATGCAACGCTGGCATGACTTCAGTGCAAGCCGGTGAATTGCTTGTGAAAGACGGCTTTGAGCAAGTATTCAGCCTCAAAGGCGGTATGGGCGAGTGGCAATCCGCCAATATGCCGATATCAAAAGCCAAGCGTTAAATTTTGTCGATCGTCGTTTTCATAACGACTGGCGTCTCGAGCTGTTCCGCTAATCCGGAATAGATAATTCAAGAGATAGTGAAATGAATCACCATCTCCCGCAATAACAACGGCTCATGAAAGCCGGGACCAATTGGATAGGTAGCATTATGGCTGAAGTAGCAAATAACGAACAACAAGCCCCACAGTTCAGCATTCAACGTGTTTATATTAAAGATGTGTCTTTCGAAACACCTAACAGCCCAGCCGTGTTCCAGAAAGAATGGACGCCGGAGATTAAACTGGATTTGGACACCCGCAGCGCCAAACTCGCTGATGATGTCTATGAGGTGATCCTGTCATTGACTGTGACTGCACAAAACGGCGAAGAAGTTGGCTTTCTGTGTGAAGTACAGCAAGCCGGCATCTTTGGTATTTCCGGCCTGACTGAACCACAATTGGCTCATTCACTAGGCGCTTTCTGCCCTAACGTCTTGTTCCCTTATGCTCGTGAAGCTGTGTCCAGTCTGGTCTCTCGTGGTACCTTCCCGCAATTGAATTTGGCACCGGTGAATTTCGACGCACTGTTTGCCCAGTATGTGCAGTCTCGCCAAGCTCAGGCATCACAAACTGAAACGGCTGAAGCTTAAGTCATGACTGATTCTGCTGAAATCTCGGTGCTTGGCGCCGGTTCTTATGGAACTGCACTGGCGATTTCCCTAGCGAGTAATGGTCACAAAACCGTGTTATGGGGACATGAGCCCGAGCATGTCGCCCGTCTTGGTGCCTCGCGCAGCAACGAAGAGTTTTTGCCTGGCATTCCGTTCCCAGACAGTCTGGTGATGGAAGCCGATCTTGGCAAAGCGCTTGCGGCTTCCCGTAATGTGCTGCTAGTAGTACCCAGCCATGTGTTTGGTGAGGTACTGCGAACTGCTAAGCCACTGTTGCGTAAGGATGCCCGCATTGTTTGGGCGACCAAAGGATTAGAGCCTGATACCGGCCGGTTGTTGCAGGACGTGGCGCGAGATGTGCTAGGCGATGATTATCCGTTGGCGGTACTCTCTGGGCCGACGTTTGCAAAAGAGCTCGCAGCCGGTTTGCCAACGGCGATATCTATTGCGGGTACAGATCCCGAATTTACCGAAGATCTCGTCGGTCTGCTGCATAGTCCTAAAAGCTTGCGAGTGTATGCCAACGATGACTTCATTGGATTGCAGTTGGGTGGCGCCGTAAAAAACGTTATCGCAATTGGTGCGGGAATGTCTGATGGCATCGGTTTCGGTGCCAACGCAAGAACGGCACTCATTACCCGCGGACTGGTAGAGCTCACACGCCTTGGTTGTGCGTTAGGTGCTAAAAGTGACACCTTTATGGGCATGGCTGGCTTGGGTGACTTAGTGCTGACATGCACTGATAACCAGTCACGCAATCGTCGGTTTGGCTTGGCGCTTGGCCAAGGTTGTGATGTGGCAACGGCGCAGCAACAGATTGGTCAGGTGGTTGAGGGATATCGCAACACCAAAGAGGTCTTTACCCTGGCGCAGCGATTGGGCGTAGAAATGCCAATCACCGAGCAGATCTATCAGGTGCTATATCAAGGTAAATCACCACTGGATGCTGCCAAAGAACTGTTAGCGCGTGACAAAAAATCAGAAACGACCGACGACTAATCCCGTTTTTGCCGACAAAAGGATGCCTAATGGCATCCTTTTTTAATCGCGATATTTACGCCGAGGTTTCTGAATTAGCTAACTTACGACGATATATCAGCAGATATAACGCTGGCAGTACAAACAAGGACAATACCGGCGCGGTGATCATGCCGCCAACCATAGGTGCAGCAATTTTCTGCATCACATCATTGCCCGAACCTGCCCCCCACATGATAGGTAACAAGCCAAAGAAGATGGTCGCTACCGTCATGGCTTTGGGGCGTACGCGCATTACTGCGCCTTCAATCAAGGCCGCTTTCAGGTCGCTGACACTTTGATACATACCGTTGTCCTGACGATGCTTAATCGCATTGTCCAGATACACCAGCATCACCACCCCAAATTCTGCTGCCACTCCGGCGAGCGCAATCATCCCCACCGCGACCGCAACAGACATGTTGTAATGAAGGGCATAAAGCACCCAGGTACTGCCGACCAAGGCGAATGGCAGCGATAACATGATCATGCTGGCCTGTAATGCGGAGTTAAAGGTTAGCATCAACAGAATAAAGATCACGGCGAGCGCCATCGGAATAACCTGTTTTAACTTGTCGGCAACCCGCTGCATATA